>NZ_JBFTRC010000063.1:0-27145 GCF_056399325.1 Allobosea sp. 01N443 | reverse complement strand
ACAATTCCACCGATTACATCAAGCGCGTCATCGGCCTGCCGGGCGACCGCATCCAGATGATCGACGGCATCCTCCACATCAACAACCAGCCGGTGAAGCGCGAGCGCATCGCCGACTTCGAAACCACCGACAACTGGGGCCGCAGCACCAAGGTCATCCAGTATCGCGAGACGCTGCCCGAGGGCGTCAGCCACAACATCATCGAGCGCGAGGGCGACACCGGCACCTTCGACAACACGCCGGTCTTCCGCGTGCCCGAAGGCCATTTCTTCATGATGGGCGACAACCGCGACAACTCGCTGGATTCGCGCGACCGGAGCGTCGGCTACGTGCCTTTCGAGAACTTCGTCGGCCGCGCCGAGATCATCTTCTTCTCCATCGACGACGGCGCCTCCGCCTGGCGTGTCTGGGAATGGCCCTGGACCGTGCGCTGGAACCGCCTGTTCAGTACGATCAAGTGACGAAGCCGCAAGTGACGAAGCCGGGGGACAGCGGGCGTAAGACGCCCGACCTCGCTCGGCTCGAGGCGAAGCTTGGCCATGTCTTCGCCAATCGCGCCCTGCTTGAAACCGCCCTGACCCATATGAGCGCCGAGAGCTCGCGGCTCGGCAGCTATCAGCGGCTCGAGTTCCTGGGCGATCGCGTCCTGGGATTGAGCGTCGCCGACATGCTCTTCGAGCGCTATCCGCAGGCCGAGGAGGGCGACATGTCGCGCCGCCTGGCCGATCTCGTGCGCAAGGAGACCTGCGCCGAAGTCGCGCTGGGCTGGGATCTCGGCAGCTACCTGAAGCTCGGCGACGGCGAGATCCTGGGCGGCGCCCGCAAGAACAAGGCGATCCTGGCCGATGCCTGCGAGTCGATCATCGGTGCGGTCTTCATCGATGGCGGTTATGCTGCAGCAAGAGGACTGGTCGAGCGCGCTTTTGGCGAGCGCCTGCTGAAGCCGGTGCGCCCGTTGCGCGATGCGAAGACCGCCTTGCAGGAATGGGCGCAGGGCAAGGGCTACCAGACGCCGACCTATACCGAGCGCGGCCGCTCGGGCCCGGACCATGCCCCGCTCTTCCGGGTTGCGGCCCGGATCGCGGGATTGATCGACGCCGAAGCCGAAGGGCGCTCCAAGCGCCTCGCCGAACAAGCTGCTGCCGAGGCGTTCCTGCGCCGCGAGGGGCTCTGGAACGAAACCATGGGAGATGACAATGGCTGAGGCCGACAAGCCCACACGCTGCGGCTTCGTTGCGCTGATCGGCGCGCCCAATGCCGGCAAGTCGACGCTGCTGAACAAGCTCGTCGGCGCCAAGATCTCGATCGTCTCGCGCAAGGTGCAGACGACGCGGACCCAGGTGCGCGGCATCGCGCTCGCCGGCGCGGCGCAGGTCATCTTCGTCGACACGCCCGGCATCTTCGCACCCAAGCGCCGGCTCGACCGCGCCATGGTGACGAGCGCCTGGGGCGGCGCGACCGATGCCGACCTGATCGGCGTGCTGATCGATGTCGAGCGCTTCGACAATGAGGAGAACACGAGGCTGCTCGAAAAGCTCGCCGAGCTGAAGCAGCCCAAGTTCCTGGTCCTCAACAAGATCGACACGATCGAGAAGGAGAAGCTGCTCGCCATCACGACGCAGCTGAACGAGCGAGGCAAGTTCGAGACCACCTTCATGGTCGCGGCGCTGACCGGCTATGGCGTCAAGGACATTCTCGACTGGCTCGAGACGCGCCTGCCGCTCGGCCCCTGGCTCTACCCGGAGGACCAGATCTCGGATGCGCCGCTGCGCTTCCTCGCCGCCGAGATCACGCGCGAGAAGATCTTCGAGCGCCTGCACGACGAATTGCCCTATCGCTCGACCGTCGAGACCGAACAATGGCAGCAGCGGCCCGATGGCTCGGTGCGCATCGAGCAGACGATCTATGTCGAGCGCGAGGGCCAGCGGAAGATCGTGCTTGGCGAGGGCGGCCAGACCATCAAGGCGATTGGGCAGAAGGCCCGCCTCGAGATCGCCGAGGCGGCCGAGGCCAAGGTCCATCTCTTCCTCTTCGTCAAGGTTCGCGAGAACTGGAGCGACGATCCGGAGCGCTATCGCGAGATGGGCCTGGAATTCCCCAAGGGCTGAGCCGACAAGGGCTGAGCCGGCCCGCGAAACGCCGCCGCCAGCTCCCTGACGAAGGCGTTGGCGCGCGGCGTCGCGACATTGCTGCGCAGCACGACCTCGGATGAGCCGAGCGCCGGCAGGCCCCAGTCCGCGCCGACATCGACGGCGCCGGCAGGCGCGATGCGTGCGGCGAGCGGCGTGACGCCGAGCCCGCCCTGCACGGCGGCCAGCACCGCGGCCATGCCTCCGCCGACAAAAGCCTCCCGCCAGCTGAGCCCGCCCTGGCCCAGCGCCTCGATGGCGTGACGCCTGAGCGCGCATTCCGTCATCAGGCTGACGAGCGGCAGCGGCTGCGATGGATCGCGCGTCAGYGTTGGCGCGGCGAACCAGCCAAAGGCGTCGCGGCGCAGCACCTCGCCCGTTCGCCCCTGTCCGATCCGCAGCATCACGGCGACATCGAGCTCGCCGCGTTCGAAGGCCGTCTCGAGCAGGCTCGAGCGTTCGATCCGCAGGCTGATCACCAGCGTCGGGTCATGGCCGAACAGACGCGCCAGCAAGGCCGGCGCATCGGCGCCGACCGCCTGCTCGCTGATCCCGACTGAGATGCGCTCCGGTGACTCGGTGAAGGCCGCACGCGCCCGTTCATGCGCGGCGAGCAGCTCGCGTGCCGCCGGTACGAAACGCTCGCCTTCGGCGGTGAGCCTGACGAGACGCGGGTGGCGCTGGAGCAGAGCCCGGCCGAGAACCTCCTCGAGCCGCTTGACCCGGGTGCTGACCAGCGACTGGGTCGTGCCCAGCGCCTCTGCGGCCCGCGTGAAGCTGCGCAGATCGGCCGCACAGAGAAAGGCGGCGACCGCATCGATATCGAGGGTGGCGACGATCATAAATCAAGAATCCATATGATTGATATCTACAATAATACACTACAACGATGGCTTGGAGAGCGCTAGCTTGCCCTGGACAGCGAGGCGAACGCCCTCGCGCGAACCGGAGATCCACCATGCCCCTGATCCGCATTTCCATGAGGCGCGGCCGTCCCGCCTCCGAGCCTGCCGCCATCGTCGACGGCGTCTATCGGGCGATGCGCGAGACCTTCGAGGTGCCGGAGGACGATCTGTTCGCGGTGATCCACCAGCACGATCCCGACGAGTTCATCTTCAACGCCCGCTATTTCGGCTTCGAGCGCACGGCCGGTCTCGTCATCATCCAGATCACCTGCAACAACAGCCGCGGCGTCACCCAGAAGAAGGCGCTGTTTGCCAAGATCGCCGAGAACCTGCGCCGGGAGCCCGGACTGAGGCCCGACGACGTCTTCATCAACCTGATCGAGACCGCGCGCGAGAACTGGTCCTTCGGCGGCGGCATCGCGCAGTATGTCTGAGGTTGGCTGCCTGCCAGTCCGGACCGGCGCCGCTGACGCGCGCTGTCGGGAGGGGAGGCCTGCGGAAATTGACCCGGCCGGGTGCGCCGCCTAACTCCTTGTCATGGAGTGGAGCGACGACGGCACCATCATCGGCGTCCGGCAGCACGGCGAGAATGCCGTGATCCTGGAGGTGCTGACGCGTCTGCATGGCCGCCATCTCGGGCTCGTGCGCGGAGGGCGCTCGGCCCGGGCGCAGCCGGTGCTGCAGCCCGGCAATGCGGTCTCGCTGACCTGGCGGGCTCGGCTCGACGAGCATCTCGGCGAATACAAGGTCGAGCTCATCACCTCGCATGCGGCGCGGCTGATGGCGGCGCCCGTCGCCCTCTATGGGCTGGGGGTGATCTCGGCCCTGCTGCGGCTGCTGCCGGAGCGTGATCCGCATCCGGCCCTGCATGAGGGGCTGGCGGTGCTGATCGAACATCTCGACGAGCTGACCCTGGCGCCGGCCCTTGTCGTGCGGTTCGAGGTCGCCATGCTGGCCGAACTCGGCTTCGGGCTGGATCTGACGCGCTGCGCCGTCACCGGCTCGCCCGATGACCTCACCCATGTCTCGCCGAAATCGGGCAAGGCGGTCAGCCGCAAGGTGGCCGAGCCCTATCAGGATCGTCTGCTGGCGCTGCCGCGCTTCCTCAGCGAAGGGCAGGGTGGGCGGCAACCCTCGGCCGCCGATATCGCGGCGGGCTTCGCCCTGACCGGCTTCTTCCTGCGCCGCCATCTGCTTGAGCCGCGCGGATTGCTCGAGTCGCCGGAGCGCGCGCGGCTGCTGGAGCTGGTCGCACGAATTCACTGATTTCTGGCGCGTTTGCGGGTATGACGCTTTGCGCGGCTTGCATCGGGCCGGCATCGTCATAGGAAGTGATTCGCGGCCGGCGTTTCCCGGCGGCTGCAACGTAGATCGAGGTTGAGTGACACATGGGAAAGCCGGTCGAGCCGCCACCGGAGGACGAGACCGAGCGCATCGATCTGAAATCGGCGCTCGAAGAGCGCTATCTCGCCTATGCGCTGTCCACCATCATGCACCGTGCCCTGCCGGATGCGCGTGACGGCCTGAAGCCCGTCCACCGCCGTATCCTGCATGCGATGCGGCTGCTGCGCCTCGACCCCGGCCAGGTGCACAAGAAATGCGCCCGCATCGTCGGCGACGTCATCGGTAAGTTCCACCCGCATGGCGACCAGTCGGTCTATGACGCGCTGGTGCGCCTCGCCCAGGATTTCGCCCAGCGTTACCCGCTCGTCGACGGCCAGGGCAACTTTGGCAATATCGACGGCGATAACGCCGCCGCCTACCGCTATACCGAAGCGCGCATGACCGAGGTCGCGCGCCTCCTGCTCGACGGGATCGAGGAGGACGCGGTCGATTTCCGCGAGACCTATAATGGCGAGGACGAGGAGCCGATCGTCCTGCCGGCGGCGTTCCCCAACCTGCTGGCCAATGGCTCGCAGGGCATCGCGGTCGGCATGGCGACCTCGATCCCGCCCCATAACGCCGCCGAACTCTGCGATGCCGCGCTCTATCTGATCCAGCATCCGGAGACCTCCTCCGAGCAGCTCATGACCTTCGTGCCGGGGCCGGATTTCCCGACCGGCGGCATCATCGTCGAGACCCGGGCCTCGATGGCCGAAACCTATCGCACCGGGCGCGGCGCCTTCCGCACCCGGGCGCGCTGGCATGTCGAGGACCAGGGCCGTGGCACCTGGCTCGCTGTCGTCACCGAGATTCCCTACATGGTCTCGAAGGGTCGGCTGATCGAGAAGATCGCCGAGCTGCTGAACGACCGGAAGCTGCCGCTCGTCGGGGATCTGCGCGACGAGTCGGCCGAGGACATCCGCGTCGTCATCGAGCCGCGCAGCCGCGCCGTCGACGCCAATCTGATGATGGAATCGCTGTTCAAGCTCACTGAGCTCGAATCGCGCATTTCGATGAACATGAACGTGCTGACCGGCGGGCTGGTGCCGCGGGTGCTCGGCCTCAACGAGGCCCTGCGCGCCTGGCTCGACCATCGCCGCGAGGTGCTGCTGCGCCGCTCGCGCTTCCGCCTCGGCCAGATCGAGAAGCGGCTCGAGATCCTGCGCGGCCTGCTGATCGTCTATCTCGACCTCGACCGTGTCATCAAGATCATCCGCGAGGAGGACGAGCCGAAGATCGAGCTGATGCGCTATTTCGAGCTCAGCGAGGTCCAGGCCAATGCGATCCTCGACACGCGCCTGCGCGCCCTGCGCAAGCTCGAGGAGATGCAGCTCAAGACCGAACTCGACGAGTTGACCACCGAGAAGGGCCAGATCGAGGGGCTGCTCGCCTCCGAGGCGACGCAGTGGAAGACCATCTCCTGGGACATCCGCGAGGTGAAGAAGCTCTTCGGCCCGGAAACCGCGATCGGCAAGCGCCGCACCGACTTCGCCGATATGCCGGAGACGACCGATATCGACCTGACCCAGGCCATGGTCGAGCGCGAGCCGATCACGGTCGTCGTCTCCAAGAAGGGCTGGATCAGGGCGTTGAAGGGCCATGTCCAGGACCTCTCGACGCTGTCCTTCAAGGGCGATGACGCGCTGCAGCTCGGCTTCCACACCGAGACCACGGCGAAGCTCCTGGTGCTGGCCTCGAACGGCAAGGTCTTCACGCTGGAGGCTTCCAAGCTGCCCGGCGGCCGCGGTTTCGGCGATCCCATCCGCCTGATGATCGAGCTGGAGGAGACGGCCGACATCGTCTCCGCCTTCCCCTACCGGCCGGGGCTGAAGCTCCTGATGGTGACGACGGATGGGCGCGGCTTCGTCGCCCCCAGCGATGATGTCGTGGCCAATACCCGCAAGGGCCGCCAGGTGCTCAACGTCACCGAACCGGTCAAGGCGCTGCTCGCCGTTCCGGCCGAGGGCGACCATGTCGCGATCATCGGCGAGAACCGCAAGCTGCTCTGCTTCCCGCTCTCCGAGGTCGCGGAGATGGGGCGTGGCAAGGGCGTGCGCCTGCAGCGCTACAAGGATGGCGGCGTCTCCGATGCCAAGACCTTCAAGCTGGCCGAGGGCCTGACCTGGCTCGACACCTCGAACCGGACCTGGACGGTCGGGGCGGCCGAACTGATCGAGTGGCTCGGCCACCGTGCGGAATCGGGCCGCCTGCCGCCCAAGGGCTTTCCGAAGAACAACAAGTTCGGCGGCTGAAGCTGTGCCTTGCCCGGGCTTGATGCCCGGGCATCTGCCCGTTTGGCTGCGGCGGCAAATGCAGACGAGGCCATGCAAAGGCGAGCGTTCGCCTGCGCTCTTGTCCGTGTTTCACGGCTGTAAAAAGTAACGTTTTATCAACCTGTTGACCAGGCGCCTTGAATCAACGCGGCAGGGCGTTGAATCAGTTTCTCAGGTCTGTGAATCAATCTCTCAGCCAGGCGGGCAGTCCCGGCCAGGGCGCCGGGAGGAGGGACCTATCTGATCGCCTGGCCGACCACGCCGACCTCGAGGCCGAGCGTCAGGTTGTTGGTCACCGCCCATTCGACTCCGGCACGGGCCTCCGGCCTGACCGCGATCTCGCTGCGGTTGAACGGCGAACTGAAGGGCGTCGCGCCATAGCGCCAGGTCTCGTTGCCGGCAGCGAGCCCGACCTTGGTGTAGAGCAGCACGTTCTCGGTTGCGAACACGCCGGCCTTGAGCTGGAAGGCGCCGACGACATCGCGCGTCCAAGCCGCCGTGTTGAAGCTCGGCGTGCCGTAGCCGCCGATCGCAGGGGCGTATTCGAGTGCGCCGATGACGCCGTAGAGGAAGTCGCCATCGCGCCACATCTTGCCGCCTTCGAGCCCGATCGTCGGGCCGGCCGACGTGCCCAGTCCCTTGGCGCTGGTCACCTGGAAGCCCGTGGAGATGCGGGCATAGGAGCCTTCCCACTTGACACCGCCGGGCGCCAGCGTCGGCTCCGACCAGGCGAAGGACGGCACGGCGGCAAAGCCCGTGAAGGGCAGATAGGCCTGCGCCTGCGAGGTCCCAGCGCTGAGCGCAAGCGCGCAGAGCGCGCCGGAAAGGATCGGTAGTCTCACGTCGAAGGCATCCTCTCGGCAAACCCCTATGCGTAAGCCTAGCAGAAGGTCGCGTGAATGTCGCGGATTTGTGGCGGAAGCGGCCCCCAGGCCGCCCGCCCCTGGATCGGCGGGCCGGATATCGTATCCCAACCGATGATCCAGCCTTCTATCTTTGCATCGGCTTTACCCCGAAAACCGCAATMCACTTTTCGGGCCGATGCTTCAGCCGATCTTCGTCTTCAGCTTGAGGAAACGCAGCGTCCGCTCGGCGGTGGCGATGTCGAGGCCGGCATAGTTCTTCAGGTCGCCCTCGGCATCGCGCGCGCCGAAGAGCAGCCGCCGCGAGCGCAGTTCCAGAACGGATTTGAAGGCCGCAATGCCGAGATTCAGCGAGCGGCAGGTCACGGCGATGCCGCTGACATCGCGCTGCAGCAGGACGCGAAGCGCCTGCTCGTTGGTGATGCCCGAGGCCTGCGCGATCACCTCGGCAAGGTGATAGGCCCGGTCCTCCTCGGCCAGCATGCTCACGATCTCGTCGAGCTCGCGCTTGCCTGCGCCGAGATCGGCGAGCAGGAGCTTCACCTCCAGCCGCTGCTGGCGTGCACGGCGGGCAAGCGTCGCGGCCTCGTCGGCGGGCTTGGACCACAGCCCGGAGCCGCCGCTGAGCCCCTCGACGATCTCCAGGACGCGGCTGGCCCGGTTCGGTGTCAGGTCGGAACGCCTGGCCAGCGCGCCACCGATCTCAGCATCCTTGCCGCCGCGTTCCAGCAGCGTGTCAAAACCCTTGTCGGAGAAATGCGCGCCTTCATTGGCGCTGACCGTGTGCAGCACAGTGCGGTCGCCGCGCTGGACGAGAATGTCGGTAACGCTTTCCGAGAGGCGGGCGCGTTCGGCAATCGCCGCGAGATGGTGCTGCGACTGGCTCACCGCGATTGCAGCGAGGTCGGTGTCGGTCAGCACCGGGGAGAGCTTCAGCACGAGGCGTGCGACCTCGGAATCGGCGTCGCCGGCAAGCGTGACCGCCACCTCATGCGGCAGGCTCGGCACCGCCGCGACATGGCCGGCATAGGCCTTGCGGGCCTCGTCCTCGAGATGCGGCAGCGAGCGCAGTGCGATCTCGCCGTAATGCGCCTTGGAGGGCTCGGTCGGATCCTGGTCGAGCAGAAAAAGGTCCGTGACGGCATTGAGCAGCTGCCGGCGTGCCTCCGAGGACATCTCGGAGGGCATCCGTGTCAAAGAACTCAGCATTGGCCCCCCAGATACGCGTCAGGCAAGTATCCGCAACCTGCGCCGGTTCGGTTTGATTTAGTCTTAAATCCGTCGCGGATTTTCGCGGGAAGCGAGGATTTTCTTCTGCGTGTTCAACGGGCCGGCACGCCGCGAATGCATGCCGGCCCGCGATGCCGCTATCGCGCGGTCCTCGGCCAGAGGCAGCGGTCGACCACCAGCATGACGATCAGCGATGCGCCGACGAGCGGAAAGACCAGCCCGCCGACCGCCAGGATGGCAAAGACACCGTAGAGCGTCCGGCGCTCGGGCGGGAGGGGCGGCACGCCGAGCGACCCGGCCGGACGTCGCTTCCACCACATCACCCCGGCCGAGACCGAAAGCAGGATGATCGCGAGGCAGACGGCCAGCATGAAGAGCTGGTTCGCCAGGCCGAATTCCTGACCCATATGGACGTTGATGCCCCATTCCAGCCATTTCCCGAGCGGGCCGTAATCCGCGAAGGACATGTCGAGCAGGGGCGCGCCGCTATACTGGTCGAGATGGATGACGCGCTGCTGCGACAGGTCGTTTGGGTAGACAGAACCGGTGAAGACGCCGTTGAGACCGGCCGGCAGGTTGATGGCGTAGCCGCGCGCCAGGCCGAGCGCGTCGAACCTCGCCACGGCCGTGTCGAGGCTGATCGGCGCTGCCGCCGTCGCGATCGATTCCGGCACGCGCGCCTGTTCCAGCGACCATGAGGTCGGCCCGGCATGGTGCAGATGCTCGTCCGACATGGGCAGGTTGACGCGGATGCCGGCCGGATAGCCGAAATTATGCCCGTTCGCCCAGCGATTGACCTGGTCGCCCCAGAGCACGGACCAGGGCATGCCGGTGATCGCCAGGAAGACGATGAAGACGCCGGCGAAGGCGCCGGTGACGGCATGCAGGTCGCGCCAGAAGACGCGCTTGCCGGCATCGCCACGCAGCGAGACCACGCCGCCCTTGCGCCCGCGCGGCCACCATAGATAGAGCCCGGTCCCGACCAGCAGGATCGACCAGCCGCCGGCGATCTCGATCACGCCATTCGCGACGGGCCCGAAATAGGCGAGGCTGTGGATCTGCCGCACGACCCACATCACCGTGCCCTTGTCGGGGATCTCTCCAAGCACACGCCCGTCATAGGGGTCGACATGCACGACCTTGCGCGCACCAGTGGCATCCCGGACGGTGACTTCCGCGGCCGATGACGCTGTTGCCGCGGGCACGAATTTCACGGCCTTGCCGGGAAAGGCTGCAAGCGCGTTGGCGACCAGTGTTGTCGCAGGGGCCGGGGCGGTCGATCGGGTCTCCACCCGCTTGAGATCGCGATGAACCAGCCCGTCGATCTCGGTCCGGAAGAGATAGAGCCCGCCGGTGACCGCGAGCAGGATGAGGAAGGGCAGCGTCAACAGCCCGGCATAGAAATGCCAGCGCCAGACGGCGCGGTAGAGGGAGGCGGCGCGTGTATCCGCGCGCGCAGGCGCTGCCTGCGTCGATGAAACGATGGTCATGAGAGTGTCCTGTCCTGAAGGGGAAGTCTGGTTTCAGGCCAGGGCAGGCGGGGCGCGCGCTCCAAGCGGGTAGAGGCTGCGGCCGCTCGCGACGCGCGGTGCGGGCGGACAGGTGAAGCCTCTCGCGACACTGATGCTGCGGCGGAGCGGCAGCGCCGCGGCAGCGACAGGAGGGGCGCCGCTGCTACCTGCAAGGCAACCGAGCGCGCAGCAGGTCTTGGATTGCTCCGGGCTCGCCGGTTCCGTCGGTTCGGACGATCCGCCGGGAGCACAAAGGACATGTCGCGGAAAGGGCGAGGGAGCGGCCGAGAACCCCGCGCCGATCGACATCAGGACCGCGTTGAGGATCAGCGCATAGGCGCAGAGCACGGCAACGATGCCGCGCCCCCATCTCGCCCCTGTCGCCGTCGCGCCCATGCCTGCAGCGCTACGGCGCGGCAGGCCGGCGGTCAATAACCCAAGGGAATGAAGCGCCTGCGCCCCGTGGTCACGCCGCCGGCAGGCAGGCGGGGCCGAGCGGTTCGAAGCGTTTGGCGGAGCAATGCGCGCCTTCATGGGCGCTGTTCGTGTGCAGCACCGTGCGGTCGCCGCGCTGGACGAGAATGTCGGTGACGCTTTCCGAGAGACGGGCGTGCTCGGCAATCGCCGCGAGATGATGATGCGACGGGCTCACCGCGATCGCAGCGAGGTCGGTATCGGTCAGCCCCGGGGGAGCTTCAATCCGAGGCCCGCGACCTCGGAATCGGCATCGCCGGCAAGCGTGACCGCGACCTCATGCAGCAGGCTCGGCACTGCGGCGGCATGGCCGGCATAGGCCTTGCGCGCCCCGTCCTCGAGATGCGGCAGCGAACGCAGCGCGATCTCGCCTAATGCGCCTTCAAGGGCTCAAGTCTTAGGTCCGTCGCGGATTTTTCCGGATAACGAAGAATTTTCTTCGGTGCGACCGACGGTGCGGCATGCTGCGGATGCATGCCGGCCCGGGACCCCGCTATCCAGCGGCCGTTGGCCAGAGACAGCTGTCGACGATCAGTATGCGCGCTGGCTCGCTCAATGGTTCAGTCGGGAAGCGCTTGCCTACCGATCAATGTCATCCAGTATGCCGGCGCAATCCCTGCCGGAGAGGGCAAATGTACAAACACATTCTGATCGCTACAGACGACTCCGAACTTGCTCGCAAGGGTCTTGAACATGGCTTGGCGCTCGCCAAACCGCTCGGGGCTAAAGTCACGGTCCTGACCGTTTCAGAACCTCTGCGGCCGGAGATCTCGCACGCAGCCCGCCTGCAGATTGATGCGTTCATGAAGGAACGCATAGCCTCCATTGAGCAAAGCGCTTCCGAACAGGGCGTCACGGTAACTCTGGAACACGAGGCCGATGTTTCTCAAGCTGCGGCAATCGTGCGATTGGCCAAGCTCAACGGCTGTGATCTCGTCGTGATGTCTACTCATGCCCGGCGTGGCGTGCAGAGGGTCGTGCTTGGGAGCCAGACGTTGGAGGTGCTGGCAAGTACGACTATCCCTGTTCTGGTGATCCGGTAGTCGATCCTCCCTGACGTTGCCCCGTTTTCGGCGGTTTTGGAGCTCTTTCGGGGTCGATGTGTAACAGTATACGCTAAGAAACATACACTATATCAGCGGTTTAAACCCTTTCGGCAGCTTAGGCAGTGCCATGGTGCCCCATCGGGCACGAACCGCCCACGCTCCCTCGTCACGCCGCTGGCAGGCAAGCCGGGCCGAGCGGTTCGAAACTCTTATAGGTCAGGATGAACTCCTGGTGGCCGAGCTCCTCCGATTTGGTGCTCCCGCCCTTGGCCAAGGAGATGACGAGGTCGCGGATTTCGCGGCCGACCTCGTCGAGCCCAGCGCGGCCCTCGAGGATCCGCCCGGCATCGACATCCATGTCGTCGGCCATCCGGCGATAGGTTTCCGGGTTCGCGCAGATCTTGACCACCGGCGAGATCGCCGAGCCGACGACCGAGCCGCGGCCGGTGACGAACAGCACGCAATGGGCGCCGCAGGCGATCAGCTCCGCGATCTCGGCATTGTCGTTGATGTTGGGGAAGCCGAACCGCACCTCGCCATCGGGCACGACATCGAGCAAATAGAGCCCGCCATGGGGCGGGATGTCGCCGGGCTTGATCAGGCCCGAGATCGGCGAGGCCCCGGATTTGGCATAGGCGCCCATCGACTTCTCCTCGATCGTCGACAATCCGCCCTCGGCATTGCCGGCGGCGAAGGAGCCATAGCCGAGCGTCGCGTAGTAGCGGGCCGCCTTGGCGACCGATTTCTCCAGCTCCTCGCCGAGTTCCGGTGTCACGGCGCGCGCCGCCATGATGTGTTCGCAGCCGATCAGCTCGCCGGTTTCCTCGAAGATGCATGCGGCACCCTCGGAAATCAGCAGGTCGAAGGCGCGCCCCGCCGCAGGGTTCCCGGTGATGCCCGAGGTGCCGTCCGAGCCGCCGCAGACGGTGCCGACGACGAGCTCACTGAGCGCCATCGGCACGGTCTCCTGCTCGTCGAGATGCGCGCGCTCGGCCTCGATCCAGGCGCGCCCTTCCTTGATCGAGCTGCGCGTGCCGCCCGTGCCCTGGATGATGATGGTCTTCACCGGCCGGCCCGAGGCGCGCACGACCCGCTCGAGCGCATATTTGTTGAAACTCTCGCAGCCGAGCGAGATCAGCAGCACGGCCCCGACATTGGGGTGGGTGCAGAGCCGCTCCATCATCTTCTCGGCATAGCCATTGGGATAGCAGCCGGGAAAGCCGATGACATGGACGCCGTTCTCGCGCCAGGGCAGGGCGATCTCGCGCGCGACGTGATGCGCGCATTCGACGAGATAGGCGACGGCGATTGTGTTGCGGATGCCCTTGCGCCCGTCGGACCGGAGATAGCCGCGCATGTCGTTCATTGGACGGCTCCCGCCTTGCGCTCGTCTTCGAGATGATAGGTCGGGGTGTAGTCGCTCTTCATGTTCTGAACATGGACATGCTGGCCGGGCGCGATCGCTTCGGTCGCCACGCCGATCGGCGCCCCGTATTTCAGGATTTTTTCGCCGGTGACGATCGGCTTTCGCGCGACCTTGTGGGCGAGCGCGATATCACGGTCGAGCACGGCCGGGCCCGCGCCGGTTTCCACGGTCTCGCCGGCGGCGAGCCTCATCCGCGCGACAAAGACGTTGTCGCGCGGATCGAGCAGGATGAGCCGGGGATCGTGCTGAGCCATGGGCTTAACTCCTTGGAGGAGCCGGCCGCGTCAGTCCGCGCGACCGGGCAGGCAGGCCGCAAGCGATCAGAACTTGCCGAACTGGAGATAGGCTTCCTGCGGGTCCGTGCCGGCGAGGATCGCGGTGCGGACCTTGTTCTCGGCCGAGATCGCCGTCTCCGCCTTCTCGAGCACCTCCTCGATCACTTCGACGGGAATGCGCACGATGCCGTCGCGGTCGCCGAGGATGTAGTCGCCGGGCCGGATCCAGACCGAGCCGATCTTGATCGGCTCGTCGATCGTCTTCGGCATCCAGAATCCGACGATGTCGCGTGGCGTATAGGCGCGGAAATAGGCCTGGAAGCCCATGTCGACCATGAACTCGGTATCGCGCGACAGGCCGTCGATGACGCAGCCGCGCACGCCCTTGTTCTTGAGCGTCTCGGCCGAAAGCTCGCCCATCAGCGCGACCTCGTCGGTATTGGGCTGGCAGACCCAGACATGGCCGGGCTTGGCGCGCGAGAGCAGGCCGGTCCAGCCGAGCAGGGTTTCATGCGCGTCGAAATCCGGATCGGTCTTGCCCTCGACGGTGAAGGCCGGGCCGGCGAGCTTCTGGCCGGGCAGGAGGGGCCTCAGATCGGACGGGAGCGTGAACTCCTTCAGCCCCATCGCGCGCATGACATCGTGGATGATGCCGGTATAGCAGCGTTCCAGCCGCTCGGTCAGTTGATCGCTCAAGGCTTCCTCCGTATCAGGGCTTCGTCGCGCCGGGACGCGCTGCCATTGCGGCCAAGGTGCCGGCCGGGAGCAGGGGCCGCAAGCGCGTTTTTCGCGCCTCGACGATGCGTTTCAAACGGTTTAGGTGTTCGAGTCGACCCGTTCCCAGCCCTGGGGCGAGAGGCGCTCCTGCGGCAGGAAGCGGGCCTTGTAGGCCATCTTGGGCGAGCCATCGACCCAATAGCCGAGATAGACATAGGGCAGGCCGAGCTTGCGGGCCCGCTCGATATGGTCGAGCACCATGAAGGTGCCGAGCGAGCGCTGCTCCAGCATCGGGTCGAACACGGAATAGACCATGGAAAGCCCGTCATTCAGGCGGTCGGTCAGGGCCATGGCAAAAAGATCGCCGACGCCGCGCCCGGTGAAGCCGCTATCGGGGCCGCGCCGGCGGTACTCGATCAGGTTGGTCTCGACATGCGTGTCCTCGATCATCATCGCGAAATCGAGGGCCGACATCGAGGCCATGCCGCCATCGGGATGGCGTTCGTCGAGATAGCTGCGGAACAGCGAGTAGTGCTCGGAGCGCGGCTCCGGCGGCAGCTCCTCGCCGATCAGGTCGCAATTGCGCGCGAGCACGCGCCGGAAACCGCGCGACGGCCGGAAGTCGTCGACGCAGACGCGGACGGAGACGCAGGAGCGGCAGGTCTCGCAGGCGGGCCGATAGGCGATGCTCTGCGAGCGCCGGAAGCCGCCTTGCGAGAGCACGTCGTTGAGGTCGCGCGCTCGCCCGCCGACAAGGTGGGTGAACACCTTGCGTTCCTCCCGCCCGGGCAGATACGGGCAGGAGGTCGGTGACGTCAGATAGAATTGCGGGGCATCCCGCAACGGGCGCGTCACGTTCGTATCGCTCCGGAAACKACCTGAACCACGAGTGTAGCAGCAGCGCAGCCGGCAACAAGAGTTGCGATGACGATCAGGCGCGAACGACGACCAGTCCCGTCAGGATGTCGTGGCCGAGCCTGCGGTCATCGCGCACCAAACCGCAGAGAATATCGAGCACCCAGAGCGCGACCGTGCCTGCCGCGACATAGAACAGCAGGGCGTGGACGGCGGCTGCGAGCCCGTCGGGACGGCCGCCATTGACGGTCTCGACCCTGAGGCCCGCCATGCGCATGCCCCAGGTCGCCTGTTTCCGGCCGCCGATGGTCAGCGCCGCATAGCCGAGCGCAGTCGCCACCGTCGCGATCGGCAGGAGCAGCCAGGTCGCGCCGAAGGTGACGAGGCCGAGGAAGATCAGGAGCGCGACCACGAGCCAGCCCAGAATGAACAGGGCGATGATGTCGCCGATCCAGGCGAACAGGCGCGACCCCAGCACGCCGCTGACATTCTGCAGCGGGCGCTGCTCGATCGGCGTGATCGCGGGTTGCTGATAGCTGCGTTCGCTCATCGAAGGTCGAGATCCTTTGTTCCGGGGGGCGCATCCGGTGGTGGTGCGCTCCGCCGCCATAATGTTTGATCAGCGGTCTTGTTCCGCAAGGCCACGCGGAAAGATACGGCGCGGCTGGAAGCCATTGGCCCGCAGCGCCTCCTCGATGGCGCGCGTATGGCTCTCGCCGCGCGTCTCGACGGTGACGTCGAGCGTCACGCCCTTGGCCGGCACGTCGAGGAAGAGCCTGCCATGGCTGACCTCGAGGATGTTGGCGCCGTGGTCGCCGAGCAGGCTCGCGACCTTGCCGAGCAGGCCCGGCCGGTCGCTGGCGGTGAGGCGGAAGGCGGCGATGCGGTCCTCGCGCTCCAGCTCGCGCACCATGATCGCGGCGAGCAGCCTCGTGTCGATATTGCCGCCGCAGAGCACGAGGCCGACCTTTTTGCCGCGATAGCGCTCCGGCTCCTTCAGCATTGCGGCGAGCCCCGCGGCGCCGGCGCCCTCGGCCAGCGAATGCTGCAGGCTGGCATAGGCATTGACCGCGCGCTCGATCAGGTCCTCGCCGACAAGGACGATATCGGAGACCAGGCTGGAGACGATCGGCAAGGTCAGTTCGCCGACCGTCTTCACCGCGATGCCTTCGGCCAGGGTCGCGCCACCGATCGGCCGGTCCTCGGCATTCACGGCGTTGTAGAAGGAGGGATAGAGCTCGGCCTCGACGCCGATCAGCTCGATCTCCGGCTTCAGGGCCTTGGCCGCAATCGCGTTGCCGGCCATCAGCCCGCCGCCGCCGAGCGGGATGATCAGCACGTCGAGATCGGGCGCATCGGCCAGCATTTCGCGCGCGATCGTGCCCTGGCCCGCCATCACGGCGGCATCGTCATAGGGATGCACGAAGACCAGGGTCTCGGCCTGCGCCAGCTCGCGGGCGCGCACGGCCGATTCGTAGAGCGTTTCGCCATAGAGCACGACGCGGGCGCCATGGGCCCTTGTGTTCTCGACCTTCACCAGCGGCGTCGTCTCCGGCATCACGATGGTCGCCGGAATGCCGAAGCGGCGCGCGTGATAGGCGACGGCCTGTGCATGGTTGCCGGCGGACATGGCGATGACGCCGCGGGCCCTCTCGGCTTCCGTCAGGCCAAGCAGCTTGTTGACCGCGCCGCGCTCCTTGAAGGAGGCCGTCGCCTGCATGTTCTCGTGCTTGACCAGCACGGTCGCGCCGGTGAGCTCGGACAGGCGCGGCGCCGGCACCAGCGGCGTGCGCAGCACATGCCCCTCGATACGCTGTGCGGCCGCTTCGATATCGGCGGGAGTGATCGAGAAAGGCTCGCTCATGCGTGGAGTTCCGTTCAGACCTGACGAGGCGCAATCGCGCCCTCGCCGAAGAAACCGCCGGGGCGCAGGATCAGCACCACGGCGAGCAAGCTATAGACGGCGATGTCGCGCTGTTCGATAGGCATGGTTGATGACCATATGACCTCGAAGAGCGCAATGCTGAGGCCGCCAAGGCAGGCGCCGGCGACCGAGCCGATGCCGCCCAGGATCGCGGCGACGAGCGCCTTCAGCCCGAGCGTGAAGCCGCCGGCAAAGCCCATGCCGCCATAGATCGCGGTGACGATGACGCCGGCCGCGCCGCAGGCCGCGCAGGCGAGGATCAGCGCCCGGTCATGCACGGCACGCGCGTTGACGCCGAAAAGCGCCGCGGTGCCGGAATCGTCCGAGACCGCGCGCCAGGCCCGGCCGAAGGCGGAATAGCGGATCAGCAGCACGAGCCCGAGCGCGGCACTGAGGCCGCCGGCCGCAAGCGCCAGTCCGACCGGGGTTGCGGTGACGATGAAGCTGCCGGAGCGGGCCAGCGGCCAGGGCTCGTTGTAGACCGGCGGCAGCCAGCGCAGATCGGGCCCCTGCGCCAGCCGCAGATATTCAGACAGCGCAATCGCGAGCCCGATCGTCGCGATCAGCATCTGCTGGCCGCTGGCGCGCTCGAGATGGCGCAGCACGAACCGCCCCATGGCGAAGCCGTGAAAGGCCGCGACCAGCATGGCCACGACGAAGGCGACCAGCAGCCCCGAGACCGGCGTCGAGATCGCCGTCGAGATGAGCAGCGCCACGCCGATCACGGCTGAGAGCGCGCCGAGCGCGGCGAATTCGCCAAAGCTCAGGATGATGCGCCCGGTCAGGCCATAGATCAGCGCATAGGCCGAGGCGAGCAGCGCGTAGATCGCGGCCGAGGGCAGGGCGCTCAAGCCCTGCTGCAGGGCATAGGCGAGGCCGGGCGGGAGCTGCGGCAGGCCGTCGATGCGGGCCGAGCCCGGATCGACCGGCGGTTCCTCGCGGTTCTCGAGGTAGAAGCGCCGGAGCAGGTAGAAGCTGGCATCGTTCATCGGCCGTCCGTCGACCGCGACACCGAGCAACGCGCCGCGCTGCAGACCCGCGCCCTCGCCGGCGAAGAGGCAATCGATCATGCGCTGGCGCGCCGGGCCGCCGCCGGTCTCGACATGGTAGAGGATGCGCAAGGTATTGGCGCGCGGGCCATTGGTCGCGCGGTCGATGGTGATCCGCGCGTCCGGCGCGTTGAGCGCCGGGATCGCCTGGCGGCAAAGCCGCGTCTGGTCCGTATCGAAGCGTTCGCTGCAGCCGGTCAGCAGCAAGGCAATGAGAATCGGGAGGAGCGCGCGCATTGCGCGGAGGCTAGCGCCAGTTGCGACGCGTTGATACTCGATGCGTCGCGCAATTCAGCGCTTTGCCGGTCTCCCGTGACGTGAGGCGGTGCGCTCCGAGGCGCACGCATTTCAGCCAGCCGCTTTCAGCCGCAAACCTTCAGCTTCTCGGCGACGCGCGGCGCGAAATAGCTCAGCACCCCGTCGGCGCCGGCGCGCTTGAACGCGATCAGGCTCTCCATCATGGCCTTGTCGCCATCGATCCAGCCATTCAGGGCGGCGGCCTGGATCATCGCGTACTCGCCGGATACCTGATAGGCGAAGGTCGGCACCCGGAAATGGTCCTTCACGCGGGCGATCACGTCGAGATAGGGCATGCCGGGCTTGATCATCACCATGTCGGCGCCCTCTTCGAGATCGAGCGCCACCTCTGCAATGGCCTCGTCCGAATTGGCGGGGTCCATCTGATAGGTGCGCTTGTCGCCGATCAGCGTCGCATTGGTACCGATCGCATCGCGGAACGGACCGTAGAAGGCCGATGCGTATTTTGCCGCATAGGCCATGATCTGGACGTCCTCGAAGCCGGCCTCGTCGAGTTCGACCCGGATGGCGCCGACGCGGCCGTCCATCATGTCGGAGGGGGCGATGACATCGGCGCCCGCATCGGCCAGCGCCAGCGCCTGCTGTGTCAGGATACGCACGCTCGCATCGTTCAGGACGCGCTCGCCCGCCATGACGCCGTCGTGCCCATGCGAGGTGTAGGGATCGAGCGCGGCGTCGCAGATGATGCCGATCTGGGGCACCTCGGCCTTGATGGCGCGCACGGCGCGGCACATCAGGTTGCGCGTGTTCAGCGCTTCGGACGCCGTCGCGTCGCGCAACGACTTCTCGACATAGGGAAAGGGCGCGATCGCCGGAATGCCGAGGCTGGCGGCATGGGCGCTCTGGCGCACCGCCTCCTCGATATTCAGCCGGTCGACGCCCGGCATCCACTCGACAGCGGAGCGGGCCTCGCTCGAATCCACCAGGAAGATCGGCCAGATCAGGTCGTTCGTGGTCAGGACCGCCTCGCGCACCAGCCGGCGCGACCATTCGGCCTTGCGGTTGCGCCGCATCCGGCGGGTCAGGTCGAGCGAATCCTTGCTGCGCAGAGCAGTGGCCGGCAGATCATCCTGCCGCGCGACGGGCGCCGGAAACGGCCTTACAACCCGAGATGCCATAAAATCCTCCGCCGCCTGGGCGCGTTGGCTTGTCCTTTGCCGGATGCTTAGCACATCGGAACCGTTCCAAAATAGAGGTGGATGGTCGCAACCATGCGCTCAGGGCAACGCAGCGCCGCGCGTTGACAAGCGCCCGAGCCCCGGCCCAGAACCGGACCCTGTTATCAGGGATCAGCACGGCATGTCGCAGGAACCAGAGATCATTTGCGAAATCCGGGGCGCGGCGGGTGTCGTCATCCTCAACCGTCCCAAGGCGCTGAATGCGCTGAGCCTGGTCATGGTCCGCGAACTGGCACGCGCGCTCGATGCCTGGGAGCATGACCCGCAGGTGACGCGCATCGTGGTGATGGGCGCTGGCGAGAAGGCCTTTTGCGCGGGCGGCGACATCCGTTCGCTGCATGATCTCGGCCGAGCCGGCCGTCAGGGCGAGATGCTCGCCTTCTGGGGCGAGGAATACATCCTCAATCACCGTATCAAGCACTATCCCAAGCCCTATATCGCGCTGATCGACGGCATCGTCATGGGCGGCGGCGTCGGCATTTCGCTCCATGGCAGCCATCGCATCGCCGGCGACCGCTACCTCTTCGCCATGCCCGAGGTCGGCATCGGCTTCTTCCCGGATGTCGGCGCGACCTATGCACTGCCGCGCCTGGAAGGCGCAGCCGGCATCTATCTCGCCCTGACGGGCGACCGTGTCGGGGCCGCGGACGCCCTGGCGCTGGGTCTTGCGACCCATCCCGTACCGAGCAGCCGGATGGCGGAACTCGCCGATGCCCTGACCGGCCGCGGCGCCATCGACGAGATCCTGGCCGGATACACCCAGGATCCCGGCCCGCAAAAGCTCGCTGCCGAGCGCGCGACCATCACCGAATGCTTTGGCGCCTCCGAACTGGACGGCATCAGGGCGCGGTTGAAGCTGAAGGCCGAATCTGGCGATGCCTTCGCCGGCAAGACCCTGCAGACGCTTGCCGTCAAATCCCCGACCAGCATTGCCATCGCCTTCGAGCAGATGCGCCGCGGGGCGGGGCTCGATTTCGCCGAGGCGATGCGCACCGAGTACCGCATCGTCTCGCGCATTGCCGAGGGCCATGACTTCTATGAAGGCGTGCGGGCGGTTGTGATCGACAAGGATCATGCCCCGCGCTGGCAGCCGGCCACGCTCGATGAGGTCGATCCGCAGGCGATCGCGCACTACTTCGCTTCGCTTGGCGCGAACGAACTCGTCCTGGAGCATTGAGCGATGGGAATGGGGAGGGGAGATGCCGAGCCCCTGCGCGGGCAGCGCGTCATCGGCTCGGCCGGCCTCGAGGAGAAGAAGAGCAAGCTGACCCGCTGGCGGCGCGTGCTGGTCTGGCTGCTCCGCCTGCTGTCGCTCGCCTGGATGGCCAAGGGGCTGATGGCCTGGGCCGTGATCTTCGGCATCGGCATGGAGGGGCAGACGCCGTTCGAGTCGCAGCTGCTGAGCTATCAGGCGATCACGGTCTATTTCGCGGTGATCGATCTCGTCGCCGCGGTCGGGCTCTGGCTGACCAGCRCCTRGGGCGGGGTGCTCTGGCTCCTGGCCGCGGTCAGCCAGTTGCTGCTCGGCTTCTTCTTCCCGCGGCTGCTGCCGGTGACGCCCTATCTGATCGCGACCTATGTCGGGTTGATGGCCGCCTATTTCCTGGCCACCTGGGCGGCGGAAAACGAGGAGACCTGAGACCGGCCGGTGCGGGCTTGCCGTGCGCGCGACACGCGGCCCGGGCCCCCGGCAATGGCGCTGTTCAGGCGGGCCCTCGGGCCCTGGCGCGGAGAGCCCCGTTTGGCCCGAAAGCGCGTCGATTGCGTCGAGTCATGGTAACAAACGCTTTAGCTTAAGCGTTTCTGGCTTCACTTACGATTCACCCAAAGGGGTAAATCTCCGATTCATCCTGATATTTAAACTCGTTTTCATCGGTCCGGCCTATGGTGTTTTCAGAAGCGGACCGGGAGATAAATCCTGGCCGGCATGCAACAGGCGGGATATACCATGACAACGAGCGTAAAGACTTTGGCTCCTGTGAAGTCGGAAGAAGTTCAACTCAAGGTGAAGCCCCTTTACCTTGAGTCCCTCACCCTGGTTGAGCGGCTGCATCGCCGCCTGCTCGATGTCATCAAGGATGAATTCGAGCGCCGCAACCGTGACGACGTCAACAGCGTCCAGGCGCTGTTGCTCTACAATATCGGCGATGCCGAGCTCAGCGCCAGCGAGCTCCGGACGCGCGGTTACTATCTCGGCTCGAACGTGTCCTACAACGTCAAGAAGCTGGTCGAGCTCGGCTACCTGCACCATGCCCGGTCGCGCATCGACCGCCGCTCGGTCCGCATCAGCCTGACCGAGAAGGGCCACGAGGTGCACAATCTCGTGAAGGGCGTCTACGACAAGCATGTCCAGACGGTCGAGCAGATCGGTGGCATCGCGGCCGATGACTTCGAGCGCATGAACAACGCGCTGCTGCGTCTCGAGCGCTTCTGGACCGACCAGATCCGCTACAAGCTCTGATTTCTGGCCTGAACCGCCAGACAATCGGCGCTGACCTGACCTGAACTTGCAAACTCCCGCCCTCGCTGCGGGAGTCTTTCGGGCCGCTATTGCTCGGGTCTGCTGCTGTTGCAGTTTCGCGACGCAGGGCGCCCATGCTGCATTCCCTGCTTCCCCTTCGTCGCCAATGCCCTAAAAACKCCGCGCTCATCACGAGACGTTAACTGTGGTATTGGATCGTCGCTCGCAACCGGGCCGCYGTCCATGGCGGAGCCGGTCTTGTTGTTTGCGGCGCTTAGGCGCGGTCTTGCTCCTTGAGGACGAGGGAAGAGGGATACGATGTCGAATTTCAGCCTGACCCGCCGCGAAACCGTGCTGGCACTGCTTTCGGGTGCAGCAACGGCCGCGACCGCGCCAGCCTGGGCTCAGCAGGCGGAGTGGCGCCAGAGCTATGATTCAGGCGCTCGCAATGCTGTTGCCCGGTCCTCGACCCCGACCTTGTCTTCCGAGACGCTGCAGGCGACGGAGCAAGCGATCGTCGCCTATCGCGACCTTGCCGCCCGCGGCGGCTGGACCCCGATCCAGCTGACTGACAAGCTTGGCGTCGGCTCGCGCGGCCCCGGCGTGGTCGCGCTGCGCCAGCGCCTGATCATCACCGGCGATCTCGATTCTGCTGCCGGCACCAGCAATATCTATGACTCCTATGTCGAAGCCGGAGTGCGCCGCTTCCAGTCGCGCGTCGGGCTCTCGACGACCGGCGCCATCAATCGCGCCACCCTGACCGCCCTGAACGTGCCGATCGAGCGGCGTATCCGCCAGCTCGAGACCAATGTGGTGCGCCTGCGCTCCTGGTCGGGCAATCTCGGCAACCGCTATGTCGTCGCCAATATCCCGGCGGCCTCGGTCGAGACGGTCGAGAATGGCCATGTCGCGACCCGCCATGCGGCCGGCGTCGGCAAGGCCGACCGGCAGTCGCCGCTGCTGCAGACCAAGATCCCCGAGGTCAATTTCAACCCGACCTGGACCGTGCCGGCTTCGATCATCCGCAAGGATCTGATCCCGAAGATGCGCAAGGAGCCGAACTACCTCACCGAGAACAAGATCCGCATCATCGGCCCTGCCGGCGAGATCGCGCCCGATCGCGTCAACTGGAATTCGGACGAGGCCACCCGCTACACCTTCCGCCAGGATCCCGGCGGCGAGTTCAATTCGCTTGGCTTCGTGCGCATCAATATCCCGAGCCCGCACGGCGTCTACATGCATGACACGCCGGCCAAGGGCATTTTCGGCGACGATTTCCGTTTCGTCTCCTCGGGCTGCATCCGCGTCCAGAACGTGCGCGACTATATCGCCTGGCTGCTCAAGGAGACGCCCGGCTGGGATCGCGCCAAGATCGACGAGGTGATCCAGTCCGGCGAGCGCATCAACGCCCGGATCAGCAATCCCGTGCCGTGCTACTGGGTCTATATCACCGCCTGGGCGACGCCCGATGGCGGCGTGCAGTTCCGCGACGACATCTACAACAAGGATGGCCTGGGCCCGGCGCCGGTTGCGGCGCTGCAGGAAGACCAGAACATCTGAGAGCAAGCGCTCTCTCATCCTGAAACGGCCCGCCGGTTCTGGCGGGCCGTTTTCATTTGGCGTCCAATGGGCTGTGGTCGGGCGCTGCTCTCAGGCCGCCGTCGCGACTTCCCGCAGCACGGCGACGACGCGCTCGGTGAAGGCCCTGGTCCCGAGCGTTCCGCCGAGGTCGCGCGTGCGCTGCTCCGGCAGGCGGATCGTGCGGTCGAGCGCAGCCTCGATCGCCTGGCCGGCACGCAGCAGCGCCGGGTCCTGCCTGCGCTCCCCCAGCCAGTTCAGCAGCATCGCGGCCGAGCCGATCAGCGAACAGGGATTGGCGAGGTCGCGGCCGGCGATGTCGGGAGCCGAGCCATGCTGCGCCTGGGCCACCGCATGGTCCTGCCCCGCATTGAGCGACGCGGCCAGCCCGAGGCTGCCCGAAATCTCCGAGGCCTGGTCGGAGAGGATGTCGCCGAACATGTTGGTCGTCACGATGACGTCGAACACCCCGGCATCGCGGACAAGCAGCGCCGCCATCGCGTCGATGATCTTCTCCTCATAGGCGACGTCGGGATAGCGTTCGGCGACCGAACGCACGCATTCCAGGAACAGCCCGTCGGAGATCCGCAGCACATTCGCCTTGTGCACGGCCGTGACCTTGCGCCGGCGCTGGCGGGCAAGGGCAAAGGCGCTCTCGGCGATGCGCAGCGAGGCCTGTCGCGTCACCTTTCGGAAGGAGAGAGCCAGGTCCGGCGTCGGCATCATCTCGCCGGGACCGAGATGCATCGAGCGGTCGGAATAGAAGCCCTCGGTGTTCTCGCGCACCACGACGAGGTCGAGCGGCTTGCCGCAGCGCGGCTCAAAACCCTCGCGCGAACGGGCAGGGCGGATATTGGCGTAGAGGTCGAGCCGCTTGCGCAACTGGCCGGAGGGGTTGAGCCCGCCCTTCTCGGCCGGCGGGTAGTCATTATGGGATACAGGCCCCAAAATGACGCCATCGGCCCGACGCGCGGCCTCGAACACGCTCTCCGGGAAGGTCGAACCGACCGTGCCGAGCGCGGCAAAGCCGATCTCGGCATGCTCATAGTTGAGCGCGAAGCCGAACAGCTGGCTCGCCTCGTCGAGCACGCGACGGGTGGCCGCGCTGATCTCGGGGCCGATGCCGTCTCCGTCCAGGACGAGAAGCTGCAAGGGGGCGTTTTTCGGTGATGTATCGGTCATTGCAGGGCTGCGTCCGGAACAGGGATGGAGCTGCCCGGCCGGCGCGCCGCCGCGCGGGCCGGGCAGCAGGGATCATTCGACCTTGATGTTCGCTTGCGCGACCACCTTCGCCCATTTCTCACGCTCCGCCTTGACGAAGGCCGTGAACTCCTGCGGCGTGTTGCCGATCGGCTGCGCGCCTTCCAGTTCGAGGTTCCGGCGCACTTCGGGCAGGTTGATGATGGTCGCGACCTCGCTGCGCAGCCGGTCGATGATCGGCTGCGGCGTGCCCTTGCGGACGAAGACGCCATACCAGCCGCTGGCCTCGTAGCCGGGCACCCCGGCCTCAGTGAGCGTCGGCACCGTGGGCAGGGCAGGGGCGCGCTCCGCGGTGGTGACGGCCAGCGCCCGCAAGGTGCCGCCATGCACATGGCCGATCGCCGAGGGCAGGGTCGCGAACATCATCGGGATATGGCCGCCGATCAGGTCGTTGAGGGCGGGGCCGGCGCCGCGATAGGCGGCATGTTTCAGGTTTGTCTGCGCCATCAGCTCGAACAGCGCGGTCGCGATATGGTTGGCCGAGCCGTGGCCGGCCGTGCCGTAGGTCAGGCCTTCCGGCTGCGCCTTCGAGAGCGCGATCAGCTCCGCGACCGAGTTGGCCTTGACCGACGGATGCACCAGCAGGAGCAGCGGCGCCTTGGCGATCAGGGTGACGGGCTCGAGCACCTCGGCCGGATCGTATTTGAGATTCTTGAACAGGCTCGGGTTCACGGCCATCGGGCCGATATTGCTGATCAGCACGGTATAACCATCGGCCGGCGCCTGCGCCGCGGCCGTCGTGCCGAGATTGCCGCCCGCGCCGGCGCGGTTCTCGACCACGACGCCGACGCCGAGGCGCGACTGCAGCTTCTCGGCCACGGCCCGTGCGATCACGTCCGTGCCGCCGCCCGCGGCATAGGGCACCACCATGGTGATCGGCCGGCTCGGCCAGTCCTGGGCCTGAGCGGCGCCGAACATACCCAGCATCGCTCCGAGCATCGCGCCCAGCCGCAGTCCCGCAACTCTCCGCATCGTCAATTCCTCCCGTCGATCGTTGCCCGTCGGTCTCTCGCCGACGGTTTCTCAATTTCGGTATACCGAATTATACTGAGACGAATTGATACGAGGCAAGCGTTGATTTCGGCGCTGGCTCACGCGATCACGCGTGACCGGCGGAGCGCGCGCCGGACGAAGCGAGGAGATGGTCTTGGGTGATTTTGCCGACATGCAGCCCGCGCCCTCGCTGGCAGGCCAGGCCTATGCGCGCTTGCGCGACGCGATCGCCAGTGGGGAGCTTCGTCCCGGAGCCAGGCTGCGCGAGGAGGATCTGGCGAAGCATATGCAGATGAGCCGCACGCCGCTGCGCGAGGCGGTGCGCCGGCTCGAGGCGGAGGGCTTCTTCACGCGCGAATCGCGCAGTCTCGTCGTCGCCTCGCTCGATCATCAGGCGGTGTCGGAACTCTATGCGATGCGCGAGGTGCTCGAGGGCACGGCGGCTGCCTTCGCCGCGCGCCATGCCGCAGAGGTCGAAATCGAGGCGCTGCGCGATCTCCATACGCTGGAGGCCGGGTTGCTCGCGCAGCCGCAGGATCTGGCGCGCCACAACGAGCGCTTCCATTCCGCGCTCTACGGCGCAGCGCATAATCGCTATCTGCTCAAGACCCTGAACGCTTTGCGTGACGCCCGCGCGCTGCTCGGCCCTTCGACCCTGCTTGACCCCGTCCGCGCCGCGCAGGCCCATGCCGAACACGAGGCCCTGGTCGTGGCTGTCGAGCGCCGTGACCCGGTTGCAGCTGATGCAGCCGCGCGCAGCCATATCCGCTCGGCCCAGCGCGAACGGCTGAGGCGGCTGGTGACCGGCGATTAGGGCCGCTCCCCCCGGAGTTGGGGGAGCGCTGTTCAGGCTCCGCGCTTGCCGCCGGTCGGGCCTGCCGAAGCCAGCTTCAGCACGAGCGCTCCAGCCAGCGCCGAGAGCAGCGAGCCCATCAGCACGCCGATCTTGGTGGCGTCGCCGAGTTCGGGATTTTCCGGGAAGGCCAGCGCTCCGATGAACAGGCTCATCGTGAAGCCGATGCCGCAAAGCAGTGCGACGCCGTAGAGCTGCAGGTAATTCGCCTTGGCCGGCATGGTGCCGAGTCCGCTCTTCACCGCCACCCAGGCGAAGCCGAAGACGCCGATCTGCTTGCCGATGAACAGGCCAAGCGCGATGCCGAGCGGAATCGGCGCGAGCAGGCTCGACGGCRACATGCCTGCAAAGGACACGCCTGCATTGGCGAAGCCGAAGATCGGCACGATCACGAAGGACACCCAGGGATGCAGCTTGTGCTCGAGCATGTGCAGTGGGGAATGC
>NZ_JBFTRC010000062.1:0-40114 GCF_056399325.1 Allobosea sp. 01N443 | reverse complement strand
GCCCAGCCCACGCCGGCGTTGAGACCGACATAAAGACCAGCCCAGGTGAACAGGGGCGCGTAGACGATCGGGGGAGGCGGAGCTTGGCGGCTGGGAAGATCAGCGGAGAAGGCCGACGTTGCAAGACACGTCGCAAGAACGGCGGTGGATACAAGTCCTAATCGCATGGTGTCCTCCGAGGTCAGGGTAGGCCAGTCAATCTCTTCCATATCGAGTCACTACAGAGAACCCGAATAATCCGTGCCACTTCCCAATGAAGTGCCGAATGTTACGGACTGCGATATTTTGATCACTTCGCTCTATGAGCCCCAAATCTCGACTGCCCGGAGCATCCCAATTTCCGCGGACGCCCGAATGCCAACGCGTCGGGGTTCTCGTGACCTCGATAGATCGGGCAGTTGTATTCGGGTCGTCGATTATTGGTCGAAGCGAAACAGTTGCGCCAAGGGTAGGAGAATAGACTTGCGCCAGACGCTACGCCGGGCCATAAACAGCCTGCTTTGATTGACTCGAGCAGATGAAATGTGACCTTACGTCAATCATGGTGATCGGGGGCGACAGGGGGCGGCAAAGACTGTTCATAGATCCCGAGGAGCTTTCCCATGAGCGAAGTCTTCAATCCGGACATGATCTCTCGCCGACATGCCCTTTCCTTCTTGTGGTCGGCAGCCGCTCTCGGTGTTGCTGCGGCTGCTACGATCCTGACAGTCTCGAATTCTCAGGCCCAGACCTCCGGCATGGAGCGGCGTGGGGACAGGCGTACGGGGCGCGGGGAGCGGCGTGACACGCGGCGCACCGGACGCACCGACCGGCGTGAGGAGCGGCGCCACTGACTGGGTGCTGCACCCAACTCAGAAACTTCGGTTTACGCCTGGCCCACGGCCAGGCGTTTTGTCCATCCCTGTTGGGGAAGTCACTCCAGTTCAGGCCATCGATGTTCTTGCTGAGTGCTCATGCGCGATAAATCACGCATGCGGTGCAGTCATCGAAGAATAGTGAGCCAGGCCAACGCCATCCCTCCCCAGAGCAAGAATGATATCGCGGCTCCCCAAATAATCCCTCGGCCAAAACTATCGTCATCGTCTCCATCGGGCCGAAACCATTTGTAATTCCGCTGGTTTGCTGGGGGCGATGCTGGAAGTTCGTGGGAAAATCCGCTCTTCCTTGAGATCGCCATGCCAATAACTCCTCAGTTGGCCGATAGCGCAGCGGATTGCATAATATTCAGTATTCACAATGCATGTAGTCAAGCCAAGAACAGGTATCGAAATGATGTAAGCACACGCATATTGGCTCGTCGACGGGGATTTGCACCGTCCCGTTCGGATCGACGGAGATTGGTTAACTAGTGACAGCACGACGATGCTGCTACGACAAGCCGAGACCGGACGCGTCGCCCTGTATGACGATACGTCATTTGATTTCAGATTCGGTCATCGCGTGCTTTTGCCCGATTGTACTTGCGCTATTCGTGAGAATGCCCGATTTTGTCGCTGCTCCCGGCAGGATCGGCATTCACCAGGTCCTCAACCATGGCAACGATCTGCTGGCGCTTCGCCGTGCTTTCGGCCTTCAAGAAGGCATTGACGAGACGAATTCCTTCGCTGGTCGAGAGCAATTCAGCGATATCGTTGGCACTAACTTCCCTTAAGCGTTCTTGAGGCGCGTTGCTTTCAGTCGCCGCCGCTTCAAAAAAGTAACCCGCCGGGACCTCAAGGATGTGCGCGATGAGCTGAAGACGGCTCGCGCTGAGCCGATTTGATCCGCTTTCGTATTTCTGGATCTGCTGAAACGTGATGCCCAACTGCTCCGCTAGTTGGGACTGGCTGAGGCCGATGAGCTGCCTTCGCGCTCGCAAGCGCGAACCTACGTCTCGATCGATCGAATTCGGTCTTCTCGCAAGCGTCATGACCCGAATCCAGTCGCCCCAAGCATCCTGTTGTTGTCTGAGCAGGTCGATCTGTCAGCCGACCAACGTCGCGCAAATAACTCCGATCGCGAAAGGGGGGCGATTAAGCCCCCGTACCGAATACACTGGCATCCGTTCGAAGCGATGGTCACACGTCCTCTCAGACATCGGCCCAATTGGAAGTGCCCGTCAACACGGCGGGTGACGACTGTTGCGGGCCCAGTCAGATACCGCACTAATTCGTGAGAGTGGAGTGAGGGGCGGAGCCGCCAATCATGTTCCCGTGAACGCTCCGCTTTCCCCAGGGGACTTGGCTCGTGACATTATAATTCGTGCGGAATTAGAACGAAATTCGAACAGTTATCTGAGACGGAATGTCAAAGGCGGGACGGAACGTCAAGCCAGAGCGTCATTGTCGCGGCGTGCCACCGTAGTTCGCTCGACGTTCGGCAAGTCTTTTTGCACGAATATTGCGCGATGCAATCATAGGAGTTCCGAAATCTGAGCGAATACCCCCAAATTGGGGTTGCAGCGATCGCCCCATCTGAGCACGATGCGCGTGCCTGGGTTGATGGGCGGGAGAATTAACCCCATGAATCGACAAGCGACATCGAGTTTTGTTCCTGATGCCTCGCGCTCCCAACCGATGCCCGCGCCATGCGAAGCCGATATCCGCGCGCAACTGCATTGCATTTTGGCAACCGACGGCGAGGCTACGCACGCGCATTATCGGCGGATCGCAGCGTGGAGCATCCGGGCCTGCTGTTCGCCGGGCTGGTCCAGCCGATCGGGCCGACGATTCCGCTGGTCGAGATGCAGTCGCGCTGGATTGCGGCCATCCTTGCTGGTGTCGTCACGTTGCCGTCGCCGCACCACCAGCGCGCCGAGATCGCCGCGCATCGCGAAGAACAGCGGCGAACCTATCTCGAAGCCGCCCGCTATGCGCTGGAGGTCGACTTCAAGTCCTATGCAAAGACGTTGCGTGGCGACCTCGCGGCTGCGACGGTGGCGCTTCCGCAAACGGGCCGCGAGCGCCCGACCGGAGGGGGGCATGACAAATCAGCGCTGGAAGCGCCGGCCGTATGGCTCGAACTGGGGCGATTTCGGGCCGGACGATCAGCTCGGCCGGCTGAACCTGATCACGCGCGAGAAGCGCCTGCAAGGTTTGGCCGAGGCGACGGAAGGAATATCGTTTTGCCTGAGTCTGCCGCTCGACCGGCCGGGCGGCAACATCCTGAGCCCGCGCCGCTACCCGCCGGCGTTGCGTCCGAYGATCCGGGACAACCGACCCAATTTCAACTGCGTGCTTGTCGGCGATGAGAGCGACTGCACCGACGTTTTCAACGACGATCTGGCGATCCTTTATCTGCAATATTCGACGCAATGGGACAGTTTCGCCCATGTCGGCGCCCAGTTCGACGCCGATGGCGACGGCATTGCCGAGCGCGTCTACTATAACGGCTTCCGGGCTGGCATCGAGATTATCGGCCCCATAGAGGTCGGCGATGCAGGGCCCGGCGGTCAGGCCAGTACATCCAGCGCCCGTGCGCTGGGTATCGAGAACATGGCCGCCCACGGCATCCAGGGTCGCGCCGTGATGGTGGATCTGCGCGCCCATTTCGGGGATGAGCGCCGGCTCGTCGGCTATGACGACCTGATGTCGGTCCTGCTGGCCGATAACGTGACGGTCGAGGCCGGTGACGTGCTTTGCCTCCACACCGGCTTTGCACAGTGCGTGCTCGATATGGCCGCGCCGGATCCCGCCATCCTGCTCGGAACCTGCTGCGTCCTGAACGGTCGCGATCGGCGCCTACTGGAGTGGATCAGCGCGAGCGGCGTCGCCGCCATCGCGGCCGACAATTTTGCCGTCGAGGTGGTACCCGCGACCACTGGCGCCGAGCGCTGCTGCTCGAGCTTGCCACTGCATGAGCACTGCCTGTTTAAGAACGGGATACCGCTCGGCGAGCTGTGGCACCTGACGCCGCTGGCCGCATGGTTGCGCGAACATGGACGGTCGCGTTTCCTGCTGACCGCGCCGCCGCTGCGTCTGCCGGGTGCGGTCGGCTCGCCGGTGACGCCGATCGCGACTGTCTGAACCAGAGACAAGGCCATCCTGATGCCAAGCAAGGAACGCGTCCTCATCACCGGCTCGGCCGCCGGCATCGGCCGCGCCACGGCCGAACGCTGCCGGGCCGAAGACTACGAGGTCATCGGGATCGACCGCGACGGCGACGGCATCCAGGCTGACCTGTCAGATCCCGAGTCCACGGCCGCCGCACTTTCGGTCGCCTTGCGGGGCGGGCCGATCACCCGGCTCGTCAACAATGTCGGCATCGTGCGACCGGGACCGGTCGAAGAGCAAAGTTTCGCCGATCTCGACTTCGCCGTCTCGCTGAACTTGCGTTGCAGCCTGCAATGCCTGCAGGCGCTCCTGCCGGGGATGAAGCAGGCCGATTTCGCCGGGTAGTCAACATCGCGTCAAGGGCAGCGCTCGGCAAGGAACGGCGCAGCGTCTATGCGGCGACCAAGGCGGGTCTCATCGGGATGGCCAAGGTGTGGGCGCTCGAACTGGGCGGCCACGGCATCACCGCCAACAGCATCGGGCCCGGGCCGATCCGCACGGAGCTGTTCGAGCGCGCCAATCCGCCGGGAAGCCGGGCGACACAAGCCATCCTCGACGCCCTACCGGTGGGGCGCATGGGAGAGCCGGAAGATATCGCCAACGCGGCCGCCTTCCTGCTCGACGCCCGCAGCGGCTTCGTGACCGGGCAGACTCTCTATGTCTGCGGTGGCATGACCGTCGGCGCAGCAGGTAGCTGAAGGCAGACTATGAAACGGCTGGATTGCAAGTTCGCCATCTGGTCAGGCTGAATGTCAGCATTGTGGAAGTTCCCCGACAGCAAGTTTTGGTGCATCCGGTTGGCCGCAGCGGTTTGATGAATGTCCGGGCTCCATCCGCATTGACGTTGCCCCCAGGTTTTATCTAGCTGTGAGTTTGTTTCTGGCGGTTTGCATGCCCCTTTGGGCGGGTGAAGCGTCGGGCGTCGGCGCACTGCGGCGACGAGGATTCGCCGTCTACAAAGCTCAGGGAAAACTCGTGGCGCTATGAGAAAGACGGCAAGAGCCGCCACGGCGATTGGGATCCAAGGCTGCTAAGGAAGTAATTACGCAGCAGCGGCCTCCTTGATGGCCCCAGCAACCCATTCATTGAGGCTCTTGCCTTGGGCCGCTGCTGCAATGACCGCCGCCGCATGATCGTGAGGATCGAGGCGCACGTTGAACTTCCCGGAGAAGTTTCGGTGCGGTTCGATGTTCTTCTCCCGGCACATTTCAAGAAAGACGGCCAGAGACCTGCGGCCCTCCTCGATCAGGGACTGCACGCTTTCGGCGTAAAAGTCGGCCCCACCCTTCAAGCCGAGGAACTCGCCGCGAAACATCCGGATTTCAGGGTCGAACGTCAGGACAGCTTTCTCAGTGTCGATCTCAATCACGTTCTTCATGGTTTCACTCCGTTCTCATCAAGCCATTTGCGGATGCTGGCGACAGCGCCTTTATCGGTATCCGGCGAAGGGAGCGGGCGATGAAAAACGCGCACCTCTCCAAAGAGGAAGACACCTACCCGCGAGCCTTCTCCCTCGCTGACCTCAGCGCCAAGCGCCACGAATAAAGCTTCCATATCGGCCCATCGGATAGAGCCATTTACGGGCCGGGCGTAGCTCAGATCCAGCGTGGCTTTGTGCCGCTTCTTCATGCGAAATTAGTACCGATACTCAGTACCATTTGCAAGGCGGTGCTTGCGTGAAAGCCGCCGGGGCTTCATGAAAAAAAGGTTCGGTTGAATGGCGCTGATGGACGATGCCTTTGCCCTGATCTGCTGCCTCGGCAGGGTCCGGCTGGATTGCAGATAATGGCATTGTCACCGGGTAGCTCCGCGGCTTGTTTTGCCGTCTCCTTCGCCTGCTCCATCCGGAGCGCCCGCGGCTTCCGTCGGGTCTGCGTGTTCCGCTCCGTCGCCAGCTTCCTGAAATGCGCCAGATCGCTGACCAGGCGGGCGTAGGCGGCGACGTTCTTGAGCCGCAACTGCTCGATCACCTCCGGGCCGTGCTCTGCGTCATCGGCGGCGACGATTTCGATGATCGATGCGCCGAGGCGATCGCGGGCGTTGAGCAGGTTCCTTTGCCTCACGGCGGTCCCTCCAGCGCCCGCGCGCGACATGCGCGATTGGTGCGCAATTCTAGCAGGAACTAGCCGGCCGCACCCGGCGAAATGTGAGCACTCTGCGCCGGGACGACGTGCCGGCTCACGCGGCAAAATCCAGGCGCCGGCACCGCGTCGGACGCGGGTTTTCGTGCCGTTTGATGCCCGCAGGCGATCTGATTATGGTCTCGCCCCAAACATGTTCACGCCCACAGGAAGCAGCATGATGCGCGCCTTGGGAATGGTTCTGGTCGCAGTCGCTATTTCGAATGGAATGGTAGCAACTCCAGCAACAGCGGCCGGGGATTTCCCACTTGCCTCTTGCGCTTTGTGGAATGGAACCATCGTCGAGCGAGAGGGCATCGACACCAGAACCTCAATGATCAAGGGCATCGTTACGAAAGCGGATCTTCAGGACTACTGCGAGYGTGACCCAGGCGGCGAGAATCAAGCCTCCCGGCAGCAAGTCAGGCATCAGCCAGTGCGTGGCGCGCCATCTCAAGACCGAGAGCGACGTGGAACTTCTTGCGATGGCGAACTGCCCTGCTGGCTTGCTTGAATTCCAGTACGGTTCCCAAGCGCCACGCCATCTGAAATTTCCGCTTCGACCAAAAGCCGACGTTTCCTGCGCTTCTGGGAATCCGCCGCTGATCGCGCAGTTCAAATTGCTATGTCCGAAAGCAGCCAGTCGGATGCGGTTGAACTAGGAGCCCGTCCGAGTAATCCTCTGGACGGGGTGGCTTCGGGATGATTCACTGGCTCATGGCCAAAGTGTTTCGCTCTTGGGATGTCGATCAGGGCTGGCTTTTGCCGCCTTCGCTGCATGAGTTCGTGCCGCCCGGTCACMTGGCGCATTTCGTCCGTGACACGGTGCGCGAAGGGCTCGACCTTTCGGCTATTATCGACAGCTACACCGAGGAGCGCGGCTATCCGCCCTACCATCCCGGCATGATGGTGGCCCTGCTTCTCTATGGCTACAGCCGTGGCCTGTACTCTTCGCGTCAGCTCGCCCGCGCCTGCGAGGAGCGGGTCGACGTCATGGCAGTGACCGGCCTGAACCGGCCGGACTTCCGGACCATCGCCGACTTCCGCAAGCGCCACCTCGTGGTCCTATCGGACCTGTTCGTGCAGGTGCTGCGTCTGTGCCGGGCGGCCGGTTTGGTCGAGTTCGCACACGTGGCGGTCGACGGGACCAAACTGAAGGCGAACGCCTCGCGCCATAAGGCCATGAGCTACGGGCGGATGAAGACGACGGAGCCTGCGTTGGCCGCCGAGGTYGCACAATGGCTCGATCAGGCGCGCGACACCGACGCGACCGAGGATCAGGTTCATGGCGCGGACCGACGTGGGGACGAGACACCGGACTGGATGGCCGACAAACAGCGTCGGCTGGAGAGGATCCGAGCTGCCAAGGAGACGCTGGAGGCAGAGGCTGCCGATCCGCCGGATCCGGAGGACGAGAGCGGACCAGGCGCATCGTCGGGCATGCGCTGGCAGGGCCGGGCGTTGCGGAGCGAGGACGGTGGACCGCCCGACCGGGCGCAGCGCAACWTCACCGACCAGGACAGCCGCATCCTGCCCACGCGCGACGGGTTCGTGCAGGGCTACAATGGCCAGATCGCGGTCGATGCCGCCCATCAGATCATCGTGGCCCACCGGTTGGTGACCAACTCCGCCGACTATCGCGCCCTCGTGCCGCTCATCGACGATGTCCGCGTCCATCTTGGGCGCAAGCCGCGTGAGGTCTCGGGCGATGCGGGCTTTGCCAGCGAGGTGAACCTGGCCGCGTTGAAGGAGAGAGGGATTGCGGGCTACCTCGCCCCAGGCCGTGCGCGCCACGGCGAGGGGAACGCGGTCGGGCGCCGTAGACTGACGAAGATGCCCTTGATGAGCGCTATGGCCGCACGGCTGAAGCGGGCTGGCCGCAGGAGCCGCTACCGCCTCAGGAAGCAGGTGGTCGAGCCGGTGTTCGGGCAGATCAAGCAAGCCAGAGGCTTCCGGCAGTTGCTCCTGCGCGGTCTCGATCAGGTCCGAGGCGAATGGGCAATGATCTGTACCGCTCACAACCTCCTGAAGCTTGCAAAAGCCTCAAGATGASGACCGGGCACCGAAATCTCGCGCCCAGCCTTCCCGTCATAATCGCCCCAAAATCGTTACTCGGACGGGCTCCTAGGTGTTTGCCATGCAGTTTGCCTAATGGGATCGTACGAATATCGAGCGGGCAGGTCGATCAGGCTAATATATTGATCAGCCTGATCGTATCCGGCCTTGCTCTCCAGAAATGACGGAATTTATTACCAGTAAATAAGTGTAGATGATTTCAGGGCGATGGTTTTCCGGTAAAGACGTAGCCGACCCCTCGCACCGTCTTGATGAGCGTCGGCCTCGTCGGGTCCTGCTCGATTTTCTTGCGCAGGCGTGAAATTTGGGCGTCGATCGTTCGATCGAAAGCTTCCAGCCTCCGCCCGTGTGTGATGTCCATCAGTACTTCTCGGGAGAATACGCGTCCGGGGTGTTTTGACAGCGCAGCCAGCATGTCAAACTCTCCGGTCGTGAGAACGATGTCAGAGCCGTCCGCCCTAAGGAGTTGGCGTCGTCCGAGATCGAGGCGCCAGCCATCGAAGCTGACGATTGCGCGATGGTCATTGTGATCAGGTGCTGTTGACGCGTGACGCCGGCGCATGACCGTACGCAGCCGTGCCAGTAACTCGCGAAGATGAAACGGCTTGGCGACATAGTCGTCGGCACCGATCTCGAGCCCAACGACCCGGTCGACGATGTCGTTCCGTCCGGTCAGCATGATGATCGGAACGTCGGAGTGGGAGCGGACTTCGCGAGCCAATCCGAGCCCGTCCTCGCCGGCGGGCAGGACGAGATCGAGCAGAATCATGTCGATCGAGGTTCGCTGAAGGCACTCGCGCATGCCCTGGCCGTTGGCGACCGCCGTGACGCGATAGCCCTCATCCTCAAAATAGCGGACCAGCATCTGCCTGATGCGCATATCGTCGTCGACGACAAGAAGATGCTCGTTCCGGGCTTGCTGTTCGGCCATGTCTGAGCTTCCGGATCACAGTCGTCGAGCCAGCGTACAATCCGTTACAATTTTATACCAACGGTAACTGGCCTATCGTTTCGTCGTCACTGAAGGGCGCTCAATTCTCCGGCTATGAGTGGTTATGCAGGGGAGTGTCATGTTAGCGGGCATCAGTGTTTCGTGCTTAGGCTTACCGCGCGGCAGCTTCCCGGACGCGCAGGTGTCAGCTCCTGACCTGGGGAGCTTGTTCAGGCGGCAACCCATCGAGAAGGTCGAGACTGGAGCTGCGGTCTTTTGGGAGGGAGACGAGGCAACGCATGTCTTCGAAGTTGTCGAGGGCGTCTTGCGCGTTTTCAAGATCATGAGCGATGGCCGCAGGGTGATTACCGGCTTCATCTATCCCGGAGATCTTCTGGGTGTGTCGCTCAAGGATCATTATCTCTATACGGCTGAAGCCATAACACCGGCAAAGCTGCGCCGCTTTGCCCGCTCCCGTTTCCAGGACGAGATCAATCGGTGCCCCGAGCTTCGCCCGCAGCTGTTTGCTCAGTTCTGCGACGAGATGGCTGCGGCCCAGGATCAGATGGTCTTGCTTGCTCGCAAGAGCGCCGAAGAGCGCGTGAGCAGCTTCCTGCTCCTCATTGCCCGCCGCCGGGCCGGAGGTCGGCCGACTTCGCCGTTGCTCGCGGTTCCGATGACGCGCTTGGATATGGCGGATTATCTGGGCCTCACGATCGAAACCGTATCGCGCAGCATGAGCAAGCTCATCGCCTGCGGCGTGATCGCGCCCAGCGGACGCAGCGCGATCATCATCCGCCAGTTGGCAAGGCTGGCAAGGCTTGCTGGTGAAGGGGATGGCGACGATGATGAGGATCGTCCGCCGACCATGACATCGGTGCGGCGCGCGGTCTGGCCTCACTGAGAGTTGATGCAATCCGCGGGGATGACGATGGAGTCCACCGTTACCAGTGACTTCAGTCTTGATGAGATCGTACGGATTCTCGATGGTGCCAATATTATCGTCCATGGCTTTGATGGGGTGATCAGCCGCTGGACATCCGGTTGCGCGGATCTGTACGGCTGGAGCCGCGAGGAAGCGGTCGGCGTCGTGGCGCATGACCTTCTGCGAACCGTCTTCCCGCGGCCGCTCGAAGATATCCGCGCCTACTTGAAGAAACATAATCTCTGGAAGGGCGAATTGACCCACCGACACAGGGATGGGCGTGCCATATCTGTCGCGAGCCATTGGGTCGCGGTGAAGTCGCAGAGCCGGGCAGGCTATTCGATCGTGGAGGTGAACATCGACGTAAGCGATCTGCGGCGCACGCAAACCGAACTCGCCGCCAGCTCCGCTCATCTGCGCTCGATCCTGGACACGGTGCCGGAGGCGATGGTCGTCATCGATGAAATCGGTACGATCCTGTCCTTCAGCGCCGCTGCCGAACGGCTCTTCGGATATGCGGCGGATGAGGTCTGCGGGTCGAACGTCCGGATCCTGATGCCGTCACCGGACCGGGAGGCGCATGATGGCTATCTCTCGCGCTACTTGGCGACCGGCGAAAGGCGCATCATAGGCTTCGGGCGCGTGGTGACCGGATTGCGCGCTGATGGAACCGAATTCCAGATGGAACTCGCCATCGGTGAGGCCGTCGCCGATGGCAGCCGTATCTTCACCGGCTTCGTCCGAGATCTGACGAGCCGGCAAAAAATCGAAGAAGAGTTGCGCCAGGCTCACAAGATGGAGGCGGTCGGTCATTTGACTGGCGGTATCGCGCACGATTTCAACAATCTGCTTACGGTCATCAGCGGCAATCTCGAGATGATCGAAAGGCGCATCGAGAGCGGGAGGCTGCACGATCTGGTGCGCGAAGCCCAAGATGCCGCTGATGACGGCGCCAAGCTGACGGAACAGTTGCTGGCCTTTGGCCGCCGGCAACCGCTCAATCCCAAGCTCATGGATGTCAGCCAACTGGTCGGCAACTTCTCAGCTCTCCTGCGTCGCACGCTTGGAGAGTCCATAGAGTTGCGCACGGTCGTGACGGGGGCGCCGCACCACGCTCTGATTGATGGGTCGCAGCTGCAAAACGCTCTGCTCAATCTCACCTTGAACGCCCGCGATGCGATGCCGCGTGGCGGGCGTCTTACGGTCGATGTTGCTTCGGTTCGGCTCGATGCCGACTATAGCCGCATTCATCCGGATGTGCGGACAGGAAATTACGTGCTGATTTCCGTCAGCGACACCGGAAGGGGCATGTCGGCCGAAACACAGCAACGCGCCTTCGAGCCGTTCTTCACGACCAAGGACGTTGGCGCCGGAAGCGGTCTTGGTCTCAGCATGGTCTACGGTTTTGCCAAACAGTCCGGCGGACATGTGCAGCTCTACAGCGAGTTGGGGCAGGGAACCTGCGTTCGGTTGTATCTGCCGGCAGCCACGAGAAGTCCTGTGCGTGCCCCTGGGCGAGCACCAGTCCCTGATGGACATAACAACCAGATTCCAGGGGGGACCGAAACGATCCTGGTGGCGGAGGACGATGCGCGCGTCCGCCATGTCGTCGTCGCCAGGCTGGAGGACGCAGGGTACAGGGTGCTGCAGGCCAATACCGGGGTAGAGGCGCTCCACCTGCTTTCGCAGCACCCGGAAATCCGGCTGCTCTTCACCGATATCATCATGCCTGGCGGCATAGCCGGGGATGAACTGGCGAAGCGAGCCCGCCGCATCCGGCCCGGAATCAAGGTCCTCTTCACCTCAGGATATGCGGAGCCCAGTATCGCAAGGCGAGAATTCGCCGCCGCGGGGAGCTGGCTCAGGAAGCCATACACCGCTCGGGAGCTGGCGGTCCGGCTACGGGAGTTGCTGAGCGACCCGATTTGAACAGCTTGCCATAGCAGGTTCTCATCGCAGTCCTCCGGCTCTGAGCGCGATGTGCTTCGTCTCCTGGAAATCGTGAAGAGAGGCGAGGCCATTCAGTCGGCCGATGCCGCTTTGCTTGAAGCCGCCTTCCTCGAACTCGTCGTGGATGGCGGCCCAATCATTGATCCAAACCGTGCCGACCTGCAGTTCGCGCGCGACACGGAGAGGCCGATCGACATCGCGGCTCCAGACGCTGGCGGCCAAGCCGAAATCGCTGTTGTTGGCGAGGGCGATGGCCTCCGCTTCGCCTTCGAAAACCTGGAAGGTCGCGACCGGTCCGAACACCTCTTCCTGGACGATCACCAGATTCGCATCGGAGACCTCGAGCAGTGTCGGTCGATAGAATGCCCCCGCCGCGAGTGCAGGCTCGCGCGGGATGCCGCCGCGGACGATGGCCTGAGCGCCCTCCGCCAGAGCTTTCTCCACCATCGCATCGACGCGGGCCACGCTTCGCCTGTCGATCAACGGGCCCATTTCGCTCCTCGGATCGGATGCCGGGCCGACTCTGACCTGATCCAGCCGCGCGCCAAGGGCCTGCCGCAGACGGTCAGCGATGCCGCGCTCCGCCAGGATCCGGCTTCCGGCCATGCAGAACTGGCCAGCGAAGACTGTGATGGCCTTCTCGAGTTGCGGGAGCGCTGCCGCGAGATCGGCATCGTTGAACACGATCATCGGCGTCTTGCCGCCGAGCTCGAGGCCGAAGCGCTTCAAGCGCGATGCGCCGGCTGCCGCGATCGCCCGGCCCGTGCGGGTGCTGCCCGTGAAACTGATCACCGGCACGTCGGGCGACTCGACCAGGAATCCCGAGCCGGAAATGCCGCTCTCGGAAAAGATGTTCACGACGCCAGGTGGCAACTCCGCAATCTCCGAAAGGATCTGCGCGACGAGAGCATTCACCTGCGCGGTCTGACCAGGCATTTTGGCGACGACCGTCGTGCCGGCGGCGAGGGCCGGGCCGAGGGAGCGCATCAGCAGGACGACCGGGCTGTTCCACGGCACGATGAGTCCGGCGACGCCGATCGGGTCGCGCAAGGCCATGGAATAAGCGCCCGGTCGAACCTCCAGAGCCCGGCCATGCTGGGAGAGCGCCAAGGCTGAGCAGTAGCGCAACTTGGGCGCGACCGTGGAGACTTCGAACCGGGCCTCAGGCAGGATCTTGCCATTCTCTGTTGCGAGCATCTGCGCCAGTTCTTCGGCGCGTGCTTCGAAGCGATCGGCGATCACATTGAGGGCGCGGGCGCGCAAGCTCCGGTCATCGCGCCAGGGGCTGTGCAGGAAGGCGTTTCGAGCGGCAGCAACGGCGCGCTTCGCATCGGCTTGCGTCGCGTCCGCGAAGGACCCGATGAGCCCGCCGGTGGCAGGATTGATGCTGGGGACGCGGTTCGCGCTGTCGCACCAGGCCCCGTTGATCCAGTTCATCGCATTCGGCAGATGTTTCACGACGATATCCTCCTGGCTCATCGGCGCGGGGCCGTGGCCGCAAACGCCTCAATCCAGTCCGTAGAGGCCAGGCACGGCCCGATCGACCAACACTTCGACGAGCCGCGGCTTCGCGCTGGCGAAGGCTTCTGAAAGAGCCGGCGCGAGGTCATCGGCGCGCGCGACGCGCACGCCCGCGCAGCCATGCCCGGCGGCGAGTGCCGGGAAGTCCAGGCCGGGCAGGTCGATGCCCGGTGGTGCGGCCCTTTTCATGAGTTGGCTGAAGGCGCGCATCGCGCCGTAGCCACCGTTGTTCAGAACCACCACTGTGATCGGGAGGCGGTGCTGTGCGGCGGTCCACAAGGCCTGGATGGAATACATCGCCGATCCATCACCAATCACGCAGATGACGGCTTGGGTTGGCCTGGCGAGGGCAATCCCAACCGATGCCGGCAGCGCGAAGCCCAAACCGCCGCTCGCCATGCAGTAGAAGCCGTTATCCCGAACCGGCAGATGCCGCTGGAGCGCTTCCTTGTGCGAGGGCGCCTCCTCCACGATCACGCCGCCGGGGTGACGCAGATCTGCGATCGTCTGCATGACGAAGCTCGCCAGGACCGGTTCGGTCGGGGCGATCCGCGGTGCCGGGGCGCGAACGGTGGCGGGTGGGCGATCGCGGAGCGGCACAGTCGCGAGCAGACCGGAGATCGCGGGACGCATCGTCGAGAGCAAGCTCACTCCACCAATGGCGGCTGCGGCGGCATCTGCATCGTCGGTGATGTGGAAGATGGGAGGCCCTGACCTGAGGCCTGCGAGATCGCCGGGAACGTGAAAGGTGAAGGCCGGGGCGCCAAGGATCAGCACCAGGTCGTGCCGTCCCAGTATCTTGGCAAGCGGTTCGGGGGCGGCGGGCAGAAAGCCGTTGAAGAGCCGGTGATCCTCCGGAAACGAGGCTCTGCTTGCCACCGGTGCGGCCCAGACTGCGGCGCCCAGACGTTCTGCGAGGGCAACGGCAAGTGCCGACGCTTCGTCCCGTGCGACCGCAGCACCGACGACGATGGCCGGGCGTTCGCTGGCATCGATCGCGTTGGCGAATGCCCGAAGACCTTCAGGATCGGGCCCGAAATCCCCGCTGGTTGGCCGGGCCTCGACGGGCTCGCAGGGAACTTGCCAGTCATCGGCAGGAATCGAGACGAAGGTAGGGCCGCAGGGCTTCTGCATGGCGATGGCGTAAGCTTGGGCGATCGCCAGCGGCACATCCTGCGGGCGCGCCGGTTCGCAGCTCCATTTCACATAGGGCTTGGGAAACTCCGCAGCCGAGGCGGCGCCGAGAAATGGGCGCAGCGGCAGCAGCGMACGTGCTTGTTGCCCGGCTGTGATGACCAGCGGCGTTTGATTTCGGTAGGCTGTGTAGATGCTCCCAAGCGCATGGCCGACGCCGGCCGCGGAATGGAGATTGACGAAGGCCGCCGAGCCGGTTGCCTGGGCATGGCCGTCGGCCATCCCGACGGCACTGCTTTCCTGCAGGGCGAGCACATAGCGGAAATCGCTTGGCCAGTCGTGCAGGAAGGCAAGCTCGGTCGAGCCGGGATTGCCGAACACCGTCGTCATCCCGAGCGACCGGAGAAGGGCGATCGTCGCATCGCGCACAGTGCCGGCCGGTTTTGTGAGGGCGGAGGGCAGGGCCGCGGACTGGTCTGCTGTCTGCATGGCAATTCCATTGGTTTGCTGYGGCCGCGTCGCGCGCCGATGCGAGCAAGCGTTGGTGAAGGCGGCGGCTTCGGCTCTTGCTCAGATCGCGCGAAGCCTGGTCTCTTCGGCAGCCATCACGGCGCCGATGGCGATGACCGAGACCAGGCTGAAGTAGATCAGGATGGGAAGAAGGCTGCCGCCGCTCCAGGCGAGCAGGCTCGCTGCGATGACGGGCATGGCGCCGCCGCCGAAGATCGTGCCGAACTGCCGCCCAAGTGATACCCCGCTGAAGCGAACGCGCGTGTCCGGGAACAACTCCGGATAGAAGCTCGAGGTGACGCCGATATGCATCGGCTGGATGAGCGCCCCGGGAATGGCCGTGGCCAGTACGACCAGCAGGGTGTCGCGGGTCTGCAGCAGCGGAAAGAAGAGGAAGGCCACATAGAGCCCGGCCAGGACGAAGCCGGTGCCCAGCACCACCCGCCGCCCGATACGGTCCGACAGCGCGCCGAACAGCGGCACCATTGCGATGGCAATGACATTGCCGAGCAGGACGCCGCGCAGCAGCGTGGCCTGATCGATGCCGAGCGTTTTCACCCCGTATGAAAGGCCGAAGATGGATGTGAGATAGAACACACCGGACTCCGCCAGGGCGCAGCAGAACACGATCAGTGCCGGCCGCTTGTAATTGTCGAGCACCTGCAACAGCGGTACCCGCGCAGGAGGCGTCCGCGTCGCTTCGAATACGGGCGACTCTTCGACCTTGAGCCGCACGTAGAAGCCGAGGCCCACGAGCACGATGCTCAACAGGAAGGGCACGCGCCAGCCCCATGTCAGCAGGACGTCGCTCGGCAGCGCGGCGGCAAAGGATACGACCAGTGTCGCAATCACGACGCCGGCGAAATTGCCGGATTGGGCGATCGAGGCGAAGACGCCGCGTTTGCCTTCAGGCGCGCTCTCCAGCATCAGCACCGGCGCTCCGGTCGACTCACCGCCAAGGGCGAAGCCCTGCAGGAAACGCAGGGCCAGCAGGAAGCCCGCCGCCCAGATTCCAATGGAATCATAGGTCGGCAACAGGCCGATGGCCGTCGTCGATAGACCCATCAAAATCAGCGTCGCCGCCATGACCGGCTTTCGGCCGAGACGATCGCCGAAGTGACCGAAGAACAGGCCGCCGAGAGGTCGTGCGACAAAGCCGACGGCAAAGATGCCGAGCACGGCAATCATGCCGGCGACCGGGTCCGCATGCGGGAAGAACAGTTTATCGAAGACGAGAGGCGCCAGGAACCCGTACAGCATGAAATCATACCATTCGATCGCTGACCCAAGGAAGCAGGAGAGGGCGACCTTCGTGCGATCCTTGTTGAGAAGCGCAGATTGACTGTTCAGTGCTGCGACCGACATGGCGTTCCTCTCTTGCATAGATTTTCTTCTTCGCAATGCTGCCTGCCTGCGAAGGATCTATCGTTGCAATGAGAATGGGTGTGGGCCTCGCTCCGGGTCGAGCGGTATTTCGTCAAGCATCGTTCGCATTCGGGAAACTGCCGCCGGGGTGGAGCGGAGCGGGCTTCGCCGACAATGGAACGCCCGGAGAGCGGGCGCCGGGGAGGGCGTCTCAGGAGCTCGGGCGGCGGCTGGAGTTCGCGCCGGTCTGTCTCACTCGATCGCGAGCATATCGACGAGAGCAGTCAATGCCGGAGTAAGAACGGCGTTGCGCTGGGTCGCCAGATGCAGGTTGCAAGGCGCCCAGTCTTCGGCAAGCGGGATGTCGACAAGGCCTCGGCTTGCAATTTCGCGCGCCGCGCTGCGCATCGGCAGCACCGTAATGCCGAGACCGCCCTGGACCACCCGGCAGATCGACGCGATGCCATGGACGCGGACGCGCGTAGACAATTCCGCGCCATGGCTTGCGGCCTCGCGGGCCAGCAAATGCCCGATTGCCGAGTCCGGTGGCAGAACCCAATCCTGGTCGAGCAGATCGGCAAGGCGAACAGCAGCCGCGCCCGCAAGAGGATGCTCGGGGCTGACGACGATCCCGAGTGCGTCGCGACGATAGGGTCTCAGGCGCAGGCCTGGGCTGGATTCCGCACCCAGCAGGATACCGAGCTCGGCCCGCCCATTGAGGACGCTCTCGGCAACTGCATTGCTGGTGAGTTCCTCGACTGAGAGCCGGACATGGGGGAAGGCGCCGAGAAACCTCCGCAACTGCTCCGGGAGGTCATGGAATAGCGCGGGCCCCGAGACGGACAGTCTGATCTGCTCCAGGACGCCGTCCGTGATGTCACGCAACTCGTCTTCAAGCTCGTCGACATCGGCAAGGATCCTGTGCGCATGCGCCGCGATCGCCCGGMCGGGCGCCGTCAGCCCGATCCCGCGGCCTGTCCGCTCGATCAGGCGGAAGCCGAGCGAGTCCTCGAGGAAGCGAATCCGACGGCTTGCGGCCGAAACCACAATGTGAAGTTCCTCGGCGGCCAGCGAAAGGTTGCCATGGCGCTCCACGCCCATGATCAGTTTCAGGGTCTTGAGGCTAAGCCGGTCATTGAGTTTCACCGAAGCGACGTCCCTCGAAGCTGGCAACGAGCCGACGGCCGTTGCCATTAGGTGGAGATATCTTGTCAAAATCTCAAAATATGGGAAATTGACTCATCCATTATCTTAACAATATCGCTATTCCAAGAATGGAGTAGCAAAATGATGCTCACCGCCTTGCAAGCCAGCGCCTATCTGCACCACCCAATCTGAGAACGCCGGATGTGAAGCGGCTCGCCACCTTCTATGCGGAGGTCATGGACATGGAGCTGATCCGGCTGGATGGGGAAGAGGCGCTGCTGGTGGGTCCGCAGCGTCGCGTGCTGCTGACACAGGGACCGGCCAAGACACTCCAGCATGCAGGCTTTGCGGTACGCGACAGCGAAGGGCTGGAGGGGCTGCGTGCCCGGGCGGTCGAGCAAGGGCTCGAGCCTGCCGACGCTTCCGTGTCGCTGTTCGAGAGCGACGCCTTCTCCGTATGTGACCCCGATGGCAACGAGGTGATCTTCGGCCGCGCCATCGCCGATACGGCCGGGCCGCGCGGACGCATCCGCGGACCGATCCAGCATCTGACGCTGGCAACCCGGGACGTCGAAGCGATCGAAGGGTTCTATGCCGGCAAGCTCGGCTTCGGCGTCTCCGACAGGGTGGTCGATGACGCCGGCCGCGTCATGACGTGCTTCATGCGCGGCAATCACGAGCATCACAACCTGGCCTGCTTCCGGCAGGACCGGCAGGGCATCGATCATCATTCCTACGAAGCCGGCGAATGGAACACGATCCGCGACTGGTCGGATCATTTCGCCGCGCGCGGCGTGTCGCTGATGTGGGGCCCCGGGCGGCATGGGCCCGGGAACAACCTGTTCATTTTCATCGAGGATCCGGACGGGAACTGGATCGAGGTCTCAGCCGAGCTGGAGGTCGTCCACGATCGCCCGGTCATGCAGTGGCCCCATGCCGAGCGGACGCTCAACCTATGGGGGCGCGCGATCCTGCGTGCGTGAGGAGCACACCATGAGATTCGTTTCGTTCAGAGCCGAGAACCGCGCCAGCTACGGCGTTGCGGGCGCCAACGGCATTTTCGATCTTGGAGCGCGCTTCGGCGCGGTGCTTCCCGACTTGCGGACCTATCTGGAGGCCGCCGCGCTAGGGCTCGTCGAGCCGGTGCGCGAGCCGATCCAGGCCGATTATGCCGAGGGCCAGTTTCGCTACGACCCGATTCTGCCCAATCCCGGCAAGATCCTGTGTGTCGGCCTCAACTACGAGGAGCACCGTCGCGAGACGGGGCGGCCGGAGGCCGCGCATCCCGCGATCTTCACGCGGTTTGCCGATACGCTCATCGGGCATGGGGCGCCGATCCTGCTGCCGCGGCTATCCAAGGCGCTCGATTACGAGGGGGAGCTGGCCGTGGTGATCGGCCGACCCGGTTTCCGGGTGCCGAAGGCTTCGGCTCTCGACCTGATCGCGGGCTACGCGCCATTCAACGACGCCACGTTGCGGGATTGGCAGCGCCATACCCACCAGTTCACACCGGGCAAGAACTTCCCCGGCACGGGGGCGTTCGGCCCAGAACTGGTGACGCCGGACGAGATCGTGGAGTTCGCGCGGGCCCGGATCGAGACTCGCCTCAACGGATCGATCGTTCAGTCTGCCACGCTGGGAGAGATGATCTTCCCCGTCGCCGACATCATCGCCTATGTCTCGGACTTCACGCCGCTGGCCCCCGGGGACGTCATCATCACCGGCACGCCTGGCGGGGTCGGCTTCAAGCGCGAGCCCCAACTGTTCATGCAAGCGGGCGACACGGTCGAGGTCTCGATCGAAGGGATAGGTCGGCTGACGAATCCGATCGTCTCCGAAGCCGATCCGGACCGGACATGAACGCGCTCGGCCGCTTCGTCAGTCTGCTTCGGCTGTTCCGGGAAACAAAGGGAAGCTGGACGGTTCAGGACATGTCGGAGGCGCTAAGCGTGCCGGCGAGCACCGTCTATCGCACCGTGCGGGAGCTGGTCGGCGAGGGGTTTCTCGAACCGGCCTACGAGGCGCATTATCGTCTCGGCCCCGCCTTCGTCGAATTCGATCGGCTGGTGCGCCTGACCGATCCGCTGGTGCGCGCCGGGCAGTCCCGCCTGCATGATCTGATCCCGCAGGCGGGTGTCCCCTGTGTGGCGTTGCTGGCGCGTCTCTATGGCGACACCGTGCTGTGCGTCGCCGACGAAGCCGTCGGAAATCTACCGGCGCGGCCATCCTATGAACGCGGTCGGCCCATGCCGCTGACGCGAGGCGCCACGTCCAAGACGATCCTGTCATTGGTCCCGCCCCGACGGCTGGCCCGGCTTGTGGCGGGGAGTTTCGGCGGGCAGCCCGGCGCCGACCAGGCCGATCTGCCCATGAAGATCGCCGAACTGCGCGATCTGCTGGCCGGCATCCGCAAGCGCGGCTACTGCATCACGCGCGGCGAGATCGACGAGGGACTCGTCGGCATTGCCGTCCCGGTCGCGGTGCCGGAGCTCGGCATTGCCGCCAGCATCAGCCTCGTTCTCGATGCTGCCAGCCTGGACGAAAAGCTCGAGCATCGACTCGTGCTCCTGCTCGTCTCTTCAGCCAGCCTGCTGGGCGATCGGTTGTCCGGATCTCGGCTCGACGGAGCGGACGTGTCGCAATGATTCAGGAATGCGATGTCGCGATCGTTGGAGCCGGTCCCACTGGACTGACCCTGGCCAATCTGCTGGGACAGGCTGGCCTCGACGTCATCCTGGTCGAGCGCAATTGCAGCACGGTGCAGGAGCCACGGGCGGTCTCCATCGACGACGAGTCGCTGCGTACCATGCAGGCAACCGGCCTGCTCGATTCGGTCCTGCAGGATGTGGCCCTGGACTACGGTTCACATTATTTCACCCGGGACGGGCGTTGCTTTGCCAAGGTCGAGCCGGCCACCCGGGAATATGGCTTTCCGCGGCGCAACGCTTTCACCCAGCCGAAGCTGGAAGCCGCGCTACGCCGGGCGCTCGACCGTTTCCCCAATGTGGTGACGCTGTTCGGCCATTCCTGCGAGACGGTGGCGGAAGATGGTTCCGGCGTGTCGCTGTCCCTTCGTTCTGGAAGCGGCGGCGGCATTGCCATTCGCGGCCGCTATCTGGCGGCCTGCGACGGTGCCAGCAGCGCCTTGCGCAAGGTCGTCGGTGCAACGCTCAGCGGCTCGACCTATCGCCAACGCTGGCTCATCGTCGATCTGGCCTCGACCCGGGAGCAGCTGCGCCAGACGCGGGTCGTGTGCGATCCCGACCGCCCCCTGATCACATTGCCCGGCCCGGACGGAATCCGCCGCTACGAATTCATGCTGCGCGACGGCGAAGACGAGGAGCGCGCGGCTCACCCCGACCATGTGCGTGCGCTGCTCGAAGCCCACGGGCCCGATGCCGACGCACGAATCGTCCGTCGCCAAGTCTACGCCTTCCATGCCCGCATCGCCGATCGCTGGAACACGCAACGCATCTTCCTGGCCGGCGATGCGGCGCATCTGTCGCCGCCATTTGCCGGCCAGGGTATGAACAGCGGTGTCCGCGATGCGCATAACCTTGCCTGGAAGTTCGCCGAGGTGATTTCGGGACGGCTCGGGCCGGAGCTTCTGGCGACCTATCAGCGCGAGCGGGCACCGCATGCATGGGCCCTGATCCAGCTCGCCATCAAGATGGGGCGGGTGATGATGCCGACCTCCCGGCGGCAGGCGGCCATGATCCAACTCGGCTTTCGGCTTGCCCAACTGGCGCCGGGGATCCACGCGCATTTCACGCAGATGAAATACAAGCCCAAACCCTTCTATGAGAAAGGCTTTGTCGTTCCCGACGATGGCGGAATGCGTCTTGCCGGACGGATGCTCCCGCAACCGCTGCTCCAGATGACGGACCGCCGCTATCAGCGGCTGGACGATGTCATGGGCGGCCAGTTCGCGCTCGTCGCCTATGGTCCGGATGCACAGCGCATGGCGGCGACGGCCGAAGGCTTCGGGCTTCGCTCGCTCCGTCGCGTCGCGGTGCTGCCGACCACCTTCAATCCCTCTCAAGACCGCCCTGACGTTTCCGCCGGACGCGACACTGACGGGCATATGAGCTCGCTGTCGCCGGCTGGGCGCAACATCCTGATGCTGGTCCGGCCGGATCGTTATGTCGCCGCGGCCAGCGTCGCGGAAAGCGCATCGATCGCCCGGATGGCGCGATCGATGCGCGATCTTGCTGGCCAAACCTGGAATGCGACCACGTCCGCCACTGGTCCGGCTCCTGCAGAACCCGAGGTTTCCACCCGATGAGCACCGCCGACACGCACGCAGGACCACGGATGACCGCCTTCGAGCGGCGCTTTTCGCGCTATGCCAACCGCATCGTACCATCTGCCATTCGTGGCCTTGCGACCATGCCGAAGGCGGCCGATTGCGTGTCGTTCGGACCTGGTGAACCCGATTCCACGCTCTTTCCCGTTGCCGAGATCCGCGACAGCCTGGCCAGGATCCTGTCGAAACCGGAAACGGCGCGGGCTGCGCTGCAATATGGCGCTAGCGAGGGCGATCCTGCCTTGCGCGACCGGATCAGCGCCTACATGCGCGCCAAGGGCGTGCAATGCGACAGGCATAACATTCTCCTCACCAATGGCGCGCAACAGGCGCTCGATCTCGTCGCCGAGCTGCTGGTCGAGCCCGGGGCGACCGTGCTCGTCCAGACGCCGACCTATCCCGGGGCGCTGCAGGTCTTTGCCGCGCACGGCGCGCGGATGCGCGAGCTGGAAGCGGCACGGGCCGGGACTCACGATCGGCCGGCGCTGATCTACGCGATGTCGAATTTCCACAACCCGACCGGAGCGACCTTGTCGCTCGCCCAACGGCGCGAACTGGTCGCCTTGGCCGGTGAGCTCGATACGATCCTCGTCGAGGACGACCCCTACGAGATGCTGCGTTATGAGGGCGAGGCGTTGCCGCCGCTGCTGGCGGTCGACACGGAGGCCCGCTCGATCGAGGACGCGCGGACGATCTATCTCGGTACATTCTCCAAGGCGGTCGTGCCGGGCTTTCGTGTCGGTTGGCTGGTCGCCCCCCGTGCGGTGGTCGCGAAACTTGCTCTCATGAAACAAAGCGAGGATCTGCAGGCGGGTACCCTTGCCCAGGCCTGTCTCCTCGATCTTTTCGACAGCATCCTCGACACACATGCTGGCCGGCTTCGCGACGCCTATCGCATTCGGCGCGACACGATGCTGGCGGCGCTCCAGTCGGAGCTCGGCAACCGCGCCAGCTGGATCGTTCCCCAGGGAGGCCTGTTCATCTGGCTGAACCTGGAAGCGCATCTCGACATGCATGCCTTGCTGAGCCGTGCGGCTGAAGTCGGAGTGACCTATGTCCCCGGCTCTGCGTTCCAGCCCGATGGGCAGGGTGCGGCAGCGTTACGCCTCAGTTTTTCAGCTGCACCTCTCGATCGGATGCAGGACGGCGTGCGGCGCTTGGCGCAGGTGCTGGGGGACAGCGCGCCGGGGGCCGATCGGGGCTGACGCGATGAGGTCCGGCCTGGCGTTTCGGGACGTGTTCGCGGCGTGCTCGATCCTCGACGGCACTTGAATCACGCAGTTGCTCTCCGCCTGCGCGTGCCGCGCCCTCTCGCGGGCGGCAAGTTTGACCAACAGGTTCAGGGAAGGGGAGAGGGCCTGTTTCCCTCTGTCTCAAACGAAGGTTGCATTCTGTGGCCAGCGCCCCTGGCCGCCAGGGTATCCTGGCTGGCTGACGGGGGCGCTAGATGCTCTCCGCCCCAGACTGGTTGGGCACGATGACAGCCTCATGGGTGGGATCAACCAGGTCGCGCATCCTCTGCATGGCCAGGTCGCACATGGTCAGGAGGCGTTGCTCTGGCACGCCATCCCGCGCTTGCACGGAAAGGCCGTGCATCAGCGCAGTGACATAGTCGCCCATCGCGTCGGTGTCGGTATCCTGTCTCAGCTCGCCGGCGCGTACGGCTTGCACCAACCTGTCGACGATGGTCGCCGTTTGCTTCAGGCGGCGTTCGGCCAGCCATTCCCGCACGCGGTCATTCTCGACGGCGCAGTTGGTCGCGGCCGATACGACCATGCAACCCCATGGGCGTCCGGGCTTCGTGTAGGTCTCGACGGCGTCGCGTAGCATCCTTTCGACGGCCTTCACTGCGCTCGGCTCCTGGGCCAGCGCTCGTGCGACGAAGCTGCCGTCGCCTTCCTCGTAGAGCCCAACCGCCTCCCGGAACAAATCCTCCTTCGAGCCGAAGGCTGCGTAGATGCGTGCCGAGGCAAGACCCAGCGCCGCCACCAGATCAGCAATCGACGTTCCCTCGTAGCCGCGTGCCCAGAATGCGTCGCGAGCCCTTTCAAGCGCCAGATCTCGATCGAACTCCCGTGGCCGCGCCATCGATGCCTCCATTCTTTGATGATCGGTAAATAATTCGCTTGACTCCGGTTGGCAAGCTTTCATTCTTTGTCGATCAACAAAGAACGAGGAAGCGGAGACACGCATGAGCGCATCGGAACTGGCATCGCTGCCCGACGGATCATCGGTCAGGGGAGGTCTTGGGGGAAAACGCGGCGCGACATTGGCGCTGCTMGCCTTCGCGCAACTGATCATCGCACTCGACCTCAACATCGTCTTCGTCGCGTTGCCGGAGATCGGCGCGGGCCTGGGCTTTTCGGGCCAGACCCTGCAATGGGTGGTCAGTGTCTACACGGTGTTCACCGGTGGCTTCCTGCTGTTCGGCGGCCGGGCAGCCGACCTGATCGGCCAGCGGCGAATGTTCGTCTTTGCCCTTTGGCTCTATGCGCTGTCGTCATTGATCGGTGGCTTGGCCTGGAGCCCTGAAGTCATCATCCTGGCGCGCGCGGTTCAGGGTATCGGAGGCGCATTCCTGTTTCCGGCGACATTGTCCCTGGTCAACCGCCTGTTTGCCGAGGGGCCGGAGCGCAACAGGGCACTCGCTGTCTGGGGTGGCGCCGGAGCAAGCGGCCTCACGATCGGTTCGATCGCCGGTGGTCTCCTCACCAGTGCCTTTGGCTGGCCCTCAGTGTTCTATGTCAATGTCGCGCTCGCCGGCATTGCCATCGTCGCGGCATTCCTCGTCATCCCGCGGGACCCGAAGCGGCATGAACGCCGCAGCTTCGACCTGCCGGGCGCGCTGACCGTCACGGCCGGGGCGACACTGCTCGTCTTCGCGCTTGTGCAGGGGCCGGAATATGGCTGGGGTTCGGGCAGCATCATCTGGAGTTTTGTCCTGGCTGCCGCCCTGCTCACCGCTTTCGTGGTGATCGAAGCACGGAGTGCCGATCCGCTCATGCCCTTGCGCTTGTTCCGCAATCGCAGCCTCCTGACCGGAATGACAATCACATTCCTGTACATGGCGACATTCGGCACACTGCCCTATTTTCTGACGGTGTTGTTCCAGAACGTGCAGGGTTTCACAGCTCTTCAGACCGGGCTTGCGTTTCTGGTCCCCTCGATAGCGATTGCTGTGGGGACGCAGGTCGGCGAGCGGTTGGCTACGCGGCTTTCGATCCGCGCCACGCTGATTGGCGGCATGGCCGTGGGGGCTGTCGGAACGGCACTGATGGTCCCCGGCGCTACTGCGGAAAGCAGCTACCTCATCATCCTCCCAGGGCTGATCATTTCCGGCATAGGTCAGGGTGTTGTCTGGACCGGCATGTGGATTGCGGCCGCGTCCGGCGTTCATCATGACGAGCAGGGCGTCGCCTCGGGAATGGCGTCGACAACGCTGAATGTCGGCAACGCCATTGGCCTTGCGGTTCTCATCGCCGTTGCCAATTCCCAGATCGGCGGATTGGCAGGCGGTGCGTTGCGGATCGCCGTGGCCGAGGGCATCCAACGGGCGTTCTGGCTGGCGGCCGCAGGCATCGTCCTCAGCATTATCGTCGCCCTCGTTGCGCAACAGAAGCAGCCGAAGGCTGACAGCGTGTGAACCTCGGCCGTCGCGGTGCGAAGCGGAGATGGCCGTCGTGCGCCATCTCGAGCCTTCGGCACGATGCTGCATGGCGCCATCTTCGGTCCATCGCTTCGGTCATGAGGCGGTGGCCTCTTGGCTTCAGATGGGGGCGCCAGCCGTGCCTGCGGCGAACGGCGAAGCTAGCGCTCTCGTCTTCGGGGCTGYGGCATGCTGCTGACCGTGAGGGCGTGCTTGCGGACTGATCCGGGGAGCTGCCGGTTCGACTGATGGCGCGTTGTCTCGGTTCATCCTAAGGAGTAACGAAGCGATCGTAGCGATTCTGCGGATAATGCGCGTGCTCGGAAAGCCGTTTAACACCGTAAGCCACGCGTTGCCGACCCAGATCGCCGCCCGGGTGACGGAGTTCGGCTTCGGCGAAGCTGCGCACTTCTTCGGTGATCCACATCGCTATCTGGGCCGTCTCGACCAGTCCCGGCTGCAGCTCAATTCGGACGTGGCGCTCGAAGCCTCCGACGCGCACGCGGCGATCAAGGCACCGATCGCGGGATGATGGACCGCGCAGTTGTTCCGGCGTTCGGGCAGGTTCTGTTTGCGGTCGCGCTCGGGTATGCGGGGGTGGTTGGTGCCGCGGTTCTGGCCACAGCGCTCGTTGGCCGTCCCCTTGGTTTCGATGCTCGCGAGACTGCGTTCTTTCTGAGCGTTGGGCTTGGCACGGCGTTCGCAGTCGGGGCGATGAGCGATCTACCATGGCGGCGTGCATTGGCCCTTTCCTGGCCGGCGGATAGGCGCATCGTCATCCGGTTCGTGGCCGTGTTGCTGCTCGTACTGGCTATCGAGGCGACCGTCGCCGCATCGGGGCTGCTAGGGTCGCTCGAAGACATCAAGGCGATGTCCAGCTCGGAGCGCAGTTGGCTCGGTTTTCTGAATGCGGTGCTGCTCGCTCCCGTGGTCGAGGAAGCGTTGTTCCGTGGCCTGCTGTTCACGCGGTTGCGCCGGCGCTTCTCCGCATGGCCGGCCCTGGCGATCGTGAGTGGCCTTCGGACTGCTGCATATCGAGAACGGACTGCTGCACGTCGTATCGGTTCTGCCGGCTGGCGCGTTCCTGAGCTATGCACGCGAGGTTTCCGGCGGAATCGGCCTACCCATTCTGCTGCATGCCTGCATGAATCTGGCGATCGTAGTCGCGGGGACCTTCCTATGACCCTTTCCATCCGTCCAGCCCGGCCCGACGAGGCTGGGCTCGTCCTGACCTTCATCAGGGAGCTCGCCGAATACGAAGAGCTTCTGCACGAGGTCGCGGCCAGCGAAGAGCAACTCGCGCAGGCCCTGTTCGGGCCAGATCCCAAGGTCGCCTGCGATATCGCCGAATGGGAAGGTGCGCCTGCGGGATTCGCCGTCTGGTTCTATACCTATTCGACCTTCTCGGGCCGCCATGGCATCTGGCTCGAGGATCTCTATGTCCGGCCTGAATTCCGCGGCAAAGGCATCGGCAAGGCCCTGATCGCAGGGCTGGCGAAGCGCTTTCGTGGCCTGACGCTCGGCCGGCCGGTGCTGATGGGGCGAAAGACCTTTCTCTCGATCGGAAAGCCGTTGCCGGGGCGCGAGACCATCGTCCTGACACGCGATCCCGGTTTTAATGCCGACGGCGTTCATGTCGCGCATGGCCTCGACGAGGCGATCGAGGCCGGTCAGCGGCTGGGCCTCGCGATGGGCGCGGATTCCGTCACTGTTGCGGGGGGCGCCGAGATCTACGCCCAGGCCTTGCCGTTGGCCGATCGGGTTGAACTGACCCAGGTTCACGCTGAGCCCGAAGGCGATGCCCTTTTTCCGGTCTGGGACAGGGCGGCGTTCGAGCGCGTGAAGCAGGAGAACCACCCTCGCAGTGCCGATGACGAGCATGCTTTCACCTTCGCGACCTTTCGCCGCCGGGCCTGAACGCTGTTTCCGTTGACGATGAAGGGCTTGCGTCGTTGACGAATCCGTGTCCGATGACCAAGTCACGGACACGCGTTCCCTAAGGGCGCTGACAAACAGCCGCCGTTCGCCTATGGCACGTGTGGTACAGATGTGAGGAACGGCACGAGTATGCCTTGGAGCAACCAGAGCGGCGGTAGCGGTGGCGGCGGGGGAGGACCCTGGGGCCAGCGCGGAAGTGGTGGCGGCGGCGGCGGCCCGTGGGGGCAGGGCCCCGGAGGCAGTGGCGGTGGTTCGCCACCGGATCTGGAAGAAATTTTGCGCCGTAGTCAGGATCGGTTGAAGGATTTACTGCCGGGCGGCAATCTCGGCGGACGTGGCCTGGTTCTCGGCATCCTGGCCCTGATCGTGATCTGGCTGATGACGGGCTGGTATATCGTCCGGCCGAACGAGGTTGGTCTCAACCTCCGCTTCGGCAAATATATCGGCAAGACCGGCGAAGGCCTGAACTACAACTGGCCCTACCCGATCGGTAGCGTGATCAAGCCCCAGGTCACCAATGTGATCACGACGGAAGTCGGCTTCCGCACCATCGAATCGGTCCGCACCTCACGCCAGACGGATGTCGGCGAAGAGAGCCTGATGCTGACCGGCGACGAGAACATCGTCGATATCGACGTGATCGTGCAGTGGCAGATCGATCCGGCCGCGCCGGAGAATTATGTCTTCAATATCCAGGATCCGCCGGGCACGGTGAAGGCTGTGGCCGAGAGCGCGATGCGCGAGGTGATCGGCCAGCGCAACATCCAGCCCGTGCTGACGACGGATCGTGCCGCAATCGAGACCGAAGTGCGCCAGTTGATGCAGGAGACGCTCGACAGCTACAAGGCTGGCGTGCAGATCCGCCTCGTCCAGCTGCAGAAGGTCGATCCGCCGCAGCAGGTCATCGACGCGTTCCGTGACGTTCAGGCGGCGCGCTCCGACCAGGAACGCCTGCGCAACGAAGCGCAGACCTATGCCAATCGGGTCGTGCCGGAATCGCGCGGTCGTGCGGCGCAACTGGTCCAGTCGGCGGAAGCCTTCAAGGAGCAGACCGTCGCGGAAGCCCGCGGCCAGGCCAGCCGCTTCAATGCTGTCTATCTGCAGTACAAGGCGGCGCCGGCCGTGACCCGCGAGCGTCTCTTCCTCGAGACGATGGAGCGTGTGCTCGGTGGCACCGACAAGATCATCCTCGACCAGAGGGGTAACGGGCAAAGTGTCGTGCCTTACCTGCCGCTGAACGAACTCCAGCAACGGCGCGCTGCGCCGGGTGCGCCGCAGGCGGGAGCGACCCGATGAACGGTTCCATCCTGCGCATTGGTGCGCTTGTCCTCCTCGCCGTCGCCGCGATCGTCTTCTATGCCGCGACCTTCGTGGTCCAGCAGACCCAGTCGGCCATCGTGTTGCGCTTCGGCGCGGTCCGCAGCGTCGTCACCGCTCCGGGCATCTACCTGAAGCTGCCGGCCCCCTTCGAGCAGGTGACTCTGCTCGACAACCGCATCCTCGATCTCGACCTTCCCGCCCAGGAAATCATCGCGTCGGATCAGAAGCGGCTCGTCGTCGACGCCTTCACGCGCTACCGGATCTCCGATCCGCTGCGCTTCTACCAGGCGGTGAACAACATCCCGCGGGCCAACTCGCAGCTTGCCTCGATCGTCAATGGTCAGGTTCGCGCGGTCCTCGCCGATGCCAGCTTCATCTCGGTGGTCCGGACCGACCGGTCGCGGCTGATGAGCCGTATCCGCGACGACGTGAACCGCGAGGCGGCCCGCTTCGGCATGAYGGTCGTCGATGTCCGCCTGCGTCGGGTCGATCTGCCGCAAGCGAACTCGCAGGCGGTGTTCCAGCGCATGCAGACCGAGCGTCAGCGCGAGGCTGCCGAGGCGCGTGCGCTTGGCGCCCAGCAGGCGCAGGAGATCAGGGCCCGAGCCGAGCGTGACGCGACCGTGATCGTCGCCGAAGCCCAGCGTCGTTCCGACGAGATCCGAGGCGAGGGCGAGGGCGAGCGGAACAAGGTCTTCGCCGAGGCTTTCGGCAAGGATCCCGAGTTCTTCACCTTCTATCGCTCGATGCAGGCCTATGAGGCGAGCATCAAGCCGGGGGACACGCGGATGCTGCTTTCGCCGGATTCGCCGTTCTTCCGCTACTTCAACGACCCTACGGGACGTCCCCAGAGCTCGGCTGCAACGCCGGCCCCGGCGGCCAATCCCTGATCGATAGCGAGCGTCGCGTATGCTGGATTTCATCGCGGCGCTCGGCCTCGTCTTCGCCATCGAAGGCATCTTGTTCGCAGCGATTCCAAATCTGGCGAAGGATGCCTTGCGCAGCGCAGCGGAGACGCCAGCAGACCGAATGCGGCTGATCGGTATCGGTTCAGCCGTGTTCGGGGTACTCCTCGTCTGGCTCGTACGCATCGGGGTGTAGAAGCGGCGGTCGGAATGCCTGGTGACGTGATTGTGTGTCGCCCTTCCGCCGCAATTTGAGGTTCAATCTCTAGGCCAACATCCTGGCCGCACGATCGGCCTGCTTCTTCACGAGGACCCTGATTGATGGCACTGAAAATCGTTTCCGCTTCCGGGCTTGCGCGGGCCGCGCTCGTGGCCGGCGTCGCGGCGCTGCCGATGCTGGCGACGCCTGTGATCGCCCAGCCGCCGACGGGAGTGTCGCCGCTGGTCCAGGGGCAGATTTCGCTCGCCGACCTGGCCGAGCGGGTGATGCCGGCGGTGGTCAATATCTCGGCTGTCACGACGAGCGACACGCGCAGCCGCAACCTGCCGCAACTGCCGCAGCTCGGCCCCGATACGCCCTTCGGCGATCTGTTCGAGGAGTTCTTCAACCGCCGCGGTCAGGGCCAGCAGGGCCAGGGCCAGGGCCAGCCGCCGCAGCAGCGACGGTCGCAATCGGCCGGCTCGGGCTTCGTGATCGATTCCTCCGGCATCGTCGTCACCAACAACCACGTCATCGGTGACGCCAACGAAATCACGGTGATCTTCAACAGTGGCCTGCGCCTGAAGGCGGAGATCATCGGCAAGGACACCAAGGTCGATCTCGCGGTGCTGCGCGTGAAGCACGACAAGCCGCTCGATGCCGTCAAGTTCGGGGATTCCGACAAGATGCGGATCGGCGACCCTGTCATGGCGATCGGCAATCCGTTCGGCCTCGGCAGCTCCGTGTCGTCGGGCATCGTCTCGGCCCGCAACCGYGATATCCAGCAGGGCCCCTACGACACCTATATCCAGACCGATGCGGCCATCAACAAGGGCAATTCCGGCGGCCCGCTGTTCAACATGGCCGGTGAAGTCATTGGCATCAACACCGCGATCCTGTCGCCGACCGGCGGCTCCGTCGGCATCGGCTTTGCCGTTCCCTCGTCGCTGGCGGTCAATGTCGTCGATCAGCTCCGTGAGTTCGGCGAGACCCGCCGCGGCTGGCTCGGCGTCCGTATCCAGAGCGTCGACGACGCCACGGCCGAGGCGCTCGGTCTCGGCACGGCGCGCGGCGCGCTCGTTGCCGGCATCGATGACAAGGGCCCGGCCAAGCCGGYGGGGCTTGAAGTGGGCGATGTCATCGTCAAGTTCGACGGTAAGGAAGTGAAGGATTCGCGCGATCTGCCGCGGATTGTCGCCGGTACGGCGGTCGGCAAGGATGCGCCGATCACGGTGGTCCGCAAGGGCAAGGAAGTCGTCAAGACGGTCAAGCTCGGCCGGCTCGAGGATGGCGAGAAGGTCCAGCAGGCCTCTGCCAAGCCGAATGCCGAACCGGCCAAGCCCGCCGTGACCACGGCCTTGGGTCTGGAACTCTCGCAGCAGACGGACGAGCTCAGGAAGCGCTACTCCATCAAGGACGGCACCAAGGGCGTTGTGATCACCAAGGTCGATCCCAACTCCAATGCCGCGGACAAGCGCATCTCGATCGGTGAACTGATCGTCGAGGTTGGCCAGGAGGCGGTGAACTCGCCCGAGGACGTGACCAAGCGCCTGGATGCGCTGAAGAAGGAGGGCAAGAAGTCGGCTCTGCTTCTGGTCGCGAACGGGCAGGGTGAGGTTCGTTTCGTCGCGGTCACGATGAACTGACCAAGCTGGTCTTGGACAGGATCAAGGGCGGCCCTCGTGGCCGCCCTTTTCATTTCTCCGGATTGCGATCGGGCCGATGAGCAATTTGCATTGGTTGCGCTCCGTTCGGTGTGCGATCAGGGCGACGAGCAGCGGAGTGGATATGCGATGCGGATGAGCGAGATTCCTTTCGGAACGGTCGACTGGAGTTCAGTGGAGCCGGTGCGTCACCCAGGCGAGAAGGGCGAGGCGATCTGGCGCACGCGTTTCTTCGGACCGGCGGAAAATGCGATCAGGGTTCGCATGGTCGAGTACTCCGCGGGCTACGTCTCGGATCACTGGTGCTCGAAGGGGCATGTCCTGCTCTGCCTCGAGGGCGAATTGGAGACCGTGCTGGAAGACGGTCGCGCTTTCACGCTCCGGCCTGGCATGAGCTATCAGGTCGCCGATCAGGCCGAGGCGCATCGCTCACAGGCGCCCAGGGGCGCAAAGCTGTTCATCGTCGACTAAAGCATCGGCCCGAAAAGTGGATTGCGGTTTTCGGGAAAGCCGATGCAAACACAAGGATCATCGGCCGAAGGGCGGATTGCGGGGCGATGCAGACACCGAAGCCTGGCTTATCGGGCGGGATTCGCGATCCGGTGCGATAATTCAGGCTTGGATGATCTCGTCGCCGCGATAGCCCTGAGCGTAGAGCAGCGCCGTCAGATCCGCGTGGTCGAGCCGGGCATCTGCCGCAGCCGCAACCGCCGGCTTCGCTCTGAAGGCGACGCCAAGCCCGGCCTCGCCGAGCATCGCGAGATCGTTGGCACCGTCGCCGACCGCCAATGTCGCGGCTCTTGAAAGGCTGCGCTGCTCGCGCAGTTCGACAAGCGAGTCCAGCTTGGCCTGTTTGCCGAGGATCGGGGCTTCGACTTCGCCGGTCAGGACGCCGTTTGCGACAAGGAGCGTGTTGGAACGATCTTCGTCGAAGCCGATGGTCGCGCCGAGCGGGCCCGTGAACACGGTGAAGCCACCCGAGACCAGCGCCGTATAGGCTCCGTTGGCGCGCATGGTGCGCACCAGTTGCCGGCCTCCGGGCGTCAGCGTGATGCGCTCGCGGATGATCTCGTCCACGACCGATGCCGGGACGCCCTTCAGCAGCGCCACGCGCTCGCGCAGCGCCGGTTCAAAGGCAATCTCGCCGCGCATGGCGCGTTCGGTGATGCTTGCGACCTTGTCCTTGAGCCCGACATAGGCGGCGAGTTCGTCGATGCATTCCTGACCGATCATGGTCGAATCCATGTCGGCGAGGAACAGCGCCTTACGGCGTGTCGCCGCCGGCTGGACAATGATATCGACCGCGGTTCCGTCGAGCGCCGCCCGAATGTCGGCTTCGAGCTTGCGTGCGTCCGCCCCATCCGCGAAGAGGTCTGCTGCGACCTCGTCATCCAGGCGGGCTTGCCGGGTTACGCCGGATACGGCATTGGCGAGACGCGTCAGCAGGGCGTCGCTCAGCAGCGCCTGGCCGTGAGCGGAAACAAGTGTCGCGACGAGCATGAGAAGGACCGATTGAGCGTGGCGTACAGGGCGGTGCTCATCGCAGGTCCTACGGCGAGCGGCAAGTCCGCGCTGGCGATCGAGATCGCGCGCCGCTTTGGCGGAACCGTCGTCAATGCGGATTCGATGCAGGTCTATGCCGATCTGCGGATCATCACCGCGCGGCCGACGATCGACGACGAGGCGATGGTTCCTCACCGTCTCTATGGCCATGTCGACGGCGCCGTGAACCATTCGGCGATGCGCTATGTCGCTGATGTCAGCGCGCTCCTCGACGAGCTGGCGGGCAACGGGTCGCTTCCGGTGCTGGTMGGCGGGACGGGGCTCTACTTCAAGGCGCTGACCGAGGGCCTTTCGGAAATCCCGCCGGTGCCCGAGGCAGTTCGCTCGGCCTTTCGTGCCCATGCCGAGGCGCGCGAGACGGCTGCGCTCCATGTCGAACTTCAACGCTGCGATCCCGTCATGGCCGAGCGGCTGCGTCCGAGCGACCGCATGCGGATCATGAGAGCGCTGGAAGTCTTTGCCGCGACCGGGCGGTCGCTGGCAAGTTTTCAGGGCGCACGCAAGCCAGGCCCGCTGGACGGGGGAGCGCTGCTCCAGCTTTTCGTCTCGCCCGAACGCGATCTGGTGCGTGCCCGCATCGATCGACGCTTCGAGCAGATGATGGGGGAGGGCGCCCTCGAAGAGGTTACAGCGCTACGGGCGCGCGGGCTCGATCCCCTGCTGCCGGTCATGCGCGCGCATGGCGTGCCCGGCCTGATCGCCCATCTCGACGGGGCGCTCAGCCTCAAGGAAGCCATTGCCAGGGGGCAGGCCGACACGCGTGCCTATGCGAAGCGCCAGGTCACGTGGTTCCGTCACCAGATGGCGGGCTGGCATGCTGTAGCCCCCGAGGCCGCTCTCGGCTTTGCGCTGCGCGAGCTGGAGACACGGGCCTGAGATCAGGCGGCTTCGGCGACGTCTGCCCCCGCGAAGCGGATGCAGTCGCGGCCTTCGTGCTTGGCGCGGTACAAGGCGCTGTCGGCGCGCGCAAAGAACTCCGCGAAGCTCTCCGCACTCTCGCGGGTCGCCACCCCGAGGCTCGCAGTGACACGCAGGGACATCGTCTCGGAGGTCGGCAGTTCGCGCATCGTCAGCGCATCCTGGATACGATGGGCGATGCGCATCGCGGCCGCGGAGCCGGTGCGTGGCAGGAAGACGGCGAACTCCTCACCGCCGAAACGCCCCACCAGATCGCGCTCGGGCCTGACCAGGCCAAGCAGGAGATCGGCGAAGGCCCTGATCACGGCATCGCCGGCGACATGGCCATGCGTGTCGTTGACGCTCTTGAAGTGGTCGATGTCGACGATGATCAGGGACGCATCGTCACCGTCCGTTTCGCACGCGAGGATCTCGCGATTGGCCTTCTCGATGAAGGAGCGCCGGTTCAGGAGTGCGGTCAGCGGATCTGTCTCGGCAAGGCGGCGCAGTTCCTGCTCGCGTTCCTCGCGCTGGCCGATCTCATGCGACAGCGCCCGTCGGGTCGCACGCTCCCGGCCGATCTCGAGCGCCAGCGTTGCGGCCCGGCTCTGCAGCGTCAGGTTCGCGATCATCAGCTCGGAGATGTCGGTGAGCGTGATCACCAGCCCGTCGCCGAGCGGCGCCAGTGCGAGCTGGAGCCAGATCTCACGGCCATTCACCGTAAAGCTGGATTCGAAGATGTCGTTGCGGCGCAGCTCGATGGCATAGAGGCAGCGGCGCCAGATCATGGCGTCAGAGAGGAAGGGCAGGCTCGTGCGGGCGTCCGTGTCGAGCAGGTTCTCGTCGGGATGGCCCGCCATCAGTGCCGCGCGGCGATTGGCGGTGATGATGATCGTGCGCTCGATATTGCCGTCATCGTCGCGTACGGCCCGCAATGCGACAATGCCGCTGGGCGAGGTCTCCAGAACCGTGGTCAGCAGTTCCTCGCGGAATTGCAGCGGCCGGCTGAAGACGACAAGGAAGCGATCGCCATTTGTGCCGGTGGTCGGCAGGACCAGTCGCTCCCACAGGCACACCCGGACGGTCTTGAGGGAGCGATGCACCGTATACATCGGCTTGCCGTGCGTCAGGGCCTGATCATAGCATTGGATCGTGAACCGGGCGACCTGAGGGGTCATCTGCGAGATGCGTTCGCTCTGCCGGCTGCCGCCGACATAGCGTGTGATTTCGCGGCCGTAATGCTCATAGCGATAGTCGCCGTCTCCGGTCGGGACACACACCATGAGGTCGTCGCCGAAGCGGGGCATGAGGTCCTTGAGCAGCGCCTCGTAGGAGACGCCGCCTGCGCCAGGGGCATGCAGGGCAAAGCGCTGCAGAAGTTCGGCCACTTCCGGCGCATGGGCGCGTTCGACGATATTTTCGGTGTGCACTTCCTGATACATGGCGGCCCCGTTTCGCGCGCAAGGACCTTAGCAAGGCCGTTCTTGAAAAAGTGTTCCCTTTCGTCATGGGATTTTCGGAACTGAGGGCCATGAGTTTTTGCAGCTTGACCATGCCAAACCGGTCGTCTAGCGTGCCGCAATTATCGCAAAGGATGTCGGGCGCGATGCGCAAGCTTATTCTCGTACGGGTGCGCTGGTAGGGGGCGGTTGAACAAACCGCTTGGCCCCTGACGCCAGCGCACGCCCAGGCCCCTCCGAGGGCCTTTTTTATTGCCCGATTTTCCCTGAACTGACCCGAAGACCCCCGAGGAGAGCGACATGAGCGAGATGATGACCGGCGCGGAAATGGTCGTCCGTGCGCTTCAGGATCAAGGCGTCGAACATCTGTTCGGCTACCCCGGCGGCGCCGTGCTGCCGATCTATGACGCGCTCTTCCTCCAGGACAAGGTGAAGCACATTCTGGTCCGGCACGAGCAGGGTGCCGTCCATTCAGCGGAGGGGTATGCGCGCTCCTCKGGCAAGGTTGGCTGCGTCCTGGTGACCTCCGGCCCCGGCGCGACCAACGCCGTCACCGGGTTGACCGACGCGCTGCTCGACTCGATCCCGGTTGTCGTCATCACCGGGCAGGTCCCGACGCATCTGATCGGCTCCGACGCCTTCCAGGAATGCGATACGGTCGGCATCACGCGTTCCTGCACCAAGCATAATTATCTCGTGAAGAGCATCGCGGATCTGCCGCGCATCCTGCACGAGGCTTTCTATGTCGCCGCCAACGGCCGTCCCGGGCCGGTCGTCGTCGACATTCCGAAGGACATCCAGTTCGCCAAGGGCGAGTACACCCGCCCGCGCGACAACCAGCACAAGACCTACCGTCCGACGGTCAAGGGGGACCTGAACAAGATCAGGGCCGCAGTCGAACTGATGGCCAAGGCGAAGCGCCCGATCTTCTACACTGGCGGCGGCGTCATCAATTCCGGCACGCACGCCTCGGCGCTGCTGCGCGAACTGGCGCGGCTGACCGGCTATCCCGTCACCTCGACACTGATGGGGCTGGGCGCTTTCCCGGCGGCCGACAAGCAGTGGCTCGGCATGCTGGGCATGCACGGCACCTACGAAGCCAATCTTGCGATGCATGACTGCGACGTCATGATCAATATCGGCGCACGCTTCGACGACCGCATCACCGGTCGGCTCGACGCCTTCTCGCCACGCTCGAAGAAGATCCATGTCGATATCGACCCGTCCTCGATCAACAAGAACGTCAAGATCGACATCGGCATCGTCGGTGATTGCGCCCATGTCCTGGAGGACATGGTCCGGATCTGGCGCGAGACGAGCCCGCAGGTCGACAAGGAGGCCTTGAAGGGCTGGTGGGAGCAGATCAGCGGCTGGCGCGCGCGCAACAGCCTCGGCTACAAGCAGTCCGGTGCGGTCATCAAGCCGCAATACGCGATCGAGCGGCTCTATGAGCTGACCAAGGATCGCGACACCTACATCACCACCGAAGTCGGCCAGCACCAGATGTGGGCGGCGCAGTACTTCCACTTCCAGGAGCCGAACCGCTGGATGACCTCCGGCGGACTCGGCACCATGGGCTACGGCCTGCCGGCGGCAATCGGCGTGCAGATGGCCCATCCGAAGGCGCTGGTCGTCGACATCGCCGGCGAAGCCTCCATCCTGATGAACATGCAGGAGATGTCGACGGCGGTGCAGCACCGGCTGCCGGTCAAGATCTTCATCCTGAACAACGAATATATGGGCATGGTTCGTCAATGGCAGGAACTGCTGCATGGCGGGCGCTATTCGGAGAGCTATTCGGCTTCGTTGCCCGATTTCGTGAAGCTCGCGGAAGCCTATGGCGGCCACGGCATCCGCTGCTCGGATCCGGACCAGCTCGATGATGCGATCCGCGAGATGATCGATACGCCAAAGCCGGTGATCTTCGACTGCCTTGTTGCGAAGGAAGAGAACTGCTTCCCGATGATCCCGTCGGGCAAGGCCCATAACGAGATGATCCTGCCCGATTTCGAGGGAAATACGGGCGATATCATCGATGCCAGGGGCAAGCAGCTTGTCTGACGATCGGCAAGCGGGCGAGGAGGCGCGGGCATGAGCACGATCGGCCTGATCGGCGGCATGAGCTGGGAATCGACTGCGGTTTATTACCGGCTGCTCAATGAGCGGGTGCGCGCCCTTCGGGGCGGGCTGCACTCGGCGGATGTGCTGCTGCATTCGCTCGATTTCGCGCCGATCGCCGAGATGCAGGCGAGCGGGGACTGGGCTGCGGCCGGCCATCTCCTGGCCGACAGCGCCATCCGGCTCGAGCGGGCGGGCGTGAACTGTATCCTGCTGTGCACCAATACCATGCACAAGCTGGCGGACCGGATCACGGCTGCGACTCGCGTGCCGTTCCTGCATCTGGCCGACGTGACCGCGACGGCGATCCGCAAAAGCCCGTCGCGGCGGCCGCTATTGCTGGCGACGCGCTTCACGATGGAACAGGCTTTTTATCGCGAGCGCCTCGCTGCGTTCGGCGTCGAGGCCATGGTTCCCGATGCCGAACAGCGCGACGATGTCCATCGCATCATCTACGAGGAACTCTGCCGTGGTCGGATCGAGCCTGCCTCGAAGGCACGCTATCTCGACATCGTCGCAGCGGCGGTAAAGCAGGGCGCGGACGGGGTGATCCTTGGCTGCACCGAGATCACCCTCCTGGTCTCGCAAGCGGATTTCGACATCCCGGTCTTCGACACGACGGCGCTGCATGTCGAAGCGGCGCTCGATTTCGGCCTGGAAACGGCGAGCCAGGCGGCATGAAGCTCCTGATCGGAAACAAGTGCTACTCGTCCTGGTCGCTGCGGGCCTGGCTCGTGCTGCGCGCCAAGGGCATTGCCTTCGATGAGAAGCTCGTCCTGCTCGACGAGCCTGGCTTCAAGGAGGCGATCTTCGCCGAGGCTCCGGGCAGCGGCGGCACCGTGCCAACGCTGGTCGACGGGGACATTGCGGCGTGGGAGACGCTCGCGATCATGGAATACCTGCATGACAGCTATCCCGATCTCGGGATCTGGCCAAGGGACCGGGCGGCGCGCGCCCATGCCCGTGCCATGTCGAGCGAGATGCATGCTGGCTTCTTCGCGTTGCGCCGGGCCTGTCCGATGAATCTCGGCAAGCGCTTTGCGGCACGCGATCGCGGGGGCGACGTCGCGAAGGATGTCGCCCGTATCACTGCACTCTGGCGCGAGGCTCGCTCCCGCTTCGGCGAGGCGGAGGGAGGGCCCTTCCTCTTCGGCGGCTTCTCGGCAGCCGATGCCATGTATGCGCCCGTCGTCACAAGGCTCGATACCTATTCGATCCCGGTCGACCCGGTCAGTGCGGCCTATATGGCCGCGGTGCTCGACCATCCCTCCTATCGGGATTGGCTGAAGGCCGCCCTGGCCGAGCCCTGGATCGTAACCCAGGACGAGGTCGACGAGCCCGCCATCGCCAATCTCCGTCACGTCTAGTTCCGAATTCCGCTTCAGCTCCTGCAGGTGTCCGATGCCGACGTCAGCCACGCATTATCCGAACGCTCCCAAGATCCAGCCGGTCGCCCGCCACACGCTGGCGGTGATCGTCGACAATGAACCGGGCGTTCTCGCCCGCATCGCCGGGCTGTTCTCGGGCCGCGGCTACAATATCGAGAGCCTCACCGTCTCGGAAACCGAGCACGAGAAGCACATCTCGCGCATCACCGTGGTCACGTCGGGCACCGCCAACGTCATCGAGCAAATCAAGGCACATCTCGACCGGCTGGTGCCCGTGCACCGGGTCGTCGACCTGACGCTGCAGGGCGAGGCGCTGGAGCGCGAGCTTGCCTTGGTCAAGGTCGTCGGCAAGGGCGACCATCGGKTCGAGGCAATGCGGCTTGCGGCGGCTTTCGGCGCGCGCACACTCGATGCCTCCCTGACCTCCTTCGTCTTCGAGCTCACGGGCTCGACCGAGGAGATCGAGCGGTTCATCAAGCTGATGACCGTGGTCGGGCTCACCGAAGTCTCGCGCACCGGCATCGCGGCGATGAGCCGTGGCCCTGAGGCGATGTGATCTAGGGCGATGGATGCGGCTTCGCTCAATATGGTGGCGCTTGCGCTCGGGGGGGCCGGGTTCGGCTGCTTCGCCTGGCCGATCATCCAGCGGCTCAATGGCAAGGCGCCGCCGGAAGCTCCCGGCAGCGGCAAGAGCCTGCGTTCGCCGCTGTGGTGGGCGGGCTTCCTGCTGACGATTGYGGCGATCTTCCTGCAGCGCATCGCKAGCCAGCAGGCGGGAGGAGGCTAGCTGTTTGATCCCGGGCTTTGATGGTGCAGTCTTTTCGCGTGAGTGGAAGGAGGCGCTATGGGCCAGGTTCACCATGGGAGCGCCACGACGACAGAGGCGGTTCGTCGAGCGATACAGCATAGTCAAGAGAGCCTGAGGGCTCTGGGGAGCGCCACGACGACAGAGGCGGTTCGTCGAGCGATACAGCATAGTCAAGAGAGCCTGAGGGCTCTGG
>NZ_JBFTRC010000061.1:0-29810 GCF_056399325.1 Allobosea sp. 01N443 | reverse complement strand
GTGCCGAGTTCGAACGCTGGCTCATCTATAGCGCCGGAATTGGAGCCCTGTTCAAGGACAAGGTCAGTATCTCGTCCACGGGCGTCTCCTGGCAGAACAATCACATCACCCTCGAAGCAGTGACGCGCCTGCGATGGGGTGGTGCCAGCGGACTCCCGGCCGGCACGGCCTATACGATCATGCTGGGCGATGGTCGATCGGCCTTCACGATCAACACGCGCAAAGCCGATATCTACGCGAACCTCGTCGATCGCATATGGCGGACCGTCGGCCTCCGACTGCTACTTGAAACGGCCAGGAGGCTGCAGTCTGGGGAGGCACTGCGCTTCGGTGAGGCCATCGTGCGCGATGACAGCGTCACATTGATACGTCACAAAATACTCGGCTCGAATGAGCCCGTCGCGCTCGACTGGCATCAAGTCAACATCTGGACCGAGGACGGGCATTTCGTCCTGGGCTCGCGAGCCGACAAGAAGGTCTATGTCCGCCTTTCCTACCAGAGCGACGATAACGTACCTGTCTTGGAACATCTTATCCGCACCTTCTTCAAGACAGGCACGGACAGGATTTCCGAGATCTTCAACTGATCAGCGCCAGGCAAGCATCTGCTCAGCGGCTTCAGATCGTAGTGCGGCGCGCATCGCTTCAACGTCCGACTTGGCAATTGTCATATCGGACGCGCGATGGCGATAGCGTGTACAACGAGAATTATAGTCATTGATCCGCAAGTTCAAATTCCGAATATGCACCTCGCGCTTTAGGTCAGAAATCGCTTCAATATGATCAAGCCTGATCACCTCCGCAAGGCAATACCTTATCTCTGCGACTGAGAACGTCAAACCCTGACCGACAGACGGGATCTTCATCGACTCTGAACTACGGAGCGGCGTTGCTCGTGGAAGGGCCGACGTTGTCGAACCACCCGTATAGGGAGGCACATAGCTCGATGACTGCGGTCTTGCACTTAGGTATGCCAGGACACAGATGCCGGCTATGACGAGCGCCCACGTCTTCCGGCTTCCGGTCCAGAATCCAGGACCAGTCGAACGACGCCCCTGATGAGAGCGGGCCTCGGGATCAGAGGGGCGCGCGCTGGAAGCTGGCGGCAACGCGATCGTCGGCGCGGCGGAGATCGTGGAGGCAAGCGCCGTCAATCCCGCGAACCCTCGAGGCACCTTTTCGTCGATGTCACTCACCGCCCCCTCCTAGACAAAGCCGACGCGTGGCTTGGGCGCCCCGCTTTGCGGGAGCGCATCAACGGCCTTCGAGAAGGATGCATCGTCGATGGTGCTCATACGGGCGCGAGCCGCAAGTCGCGCAGCTTCACGGACGACGAAGGCGGTGTCAGAGAGAGGCCGCCCGGCGAGGCGCATTGCATAGGTTTCGAGAATCACGCCATCCGCCAGCGGCACGCCGTCCAGAAGAGCCCGCAACAAATCGAGCATCTCGGTCTGATCAGCGTGGTCGACCTTCACGACATGGTCGAAGCGTCCTCGACGGAGGATCGCCGGATCGATCATGTCGACGCGGTTGGTCATCCCGACAATCAGCACGCCCGCCTTGATCGCTTCCGGGATCGCTCTCAGGAATTCGGCGATCTCTTCTACCCTATGTTGCCCGCCGCCCGCGTCGCGCTCGGACAGGAAGGCATCCATTTCGTCGATGACCACCAGGGATGGAGCCGCGGCAATCGCGGCCTCGAACAACTGCCCCACCTTCCGGCTGGTCTCGTGGATGTATGGGCTGGCCACGCTGCTCGCATCCACGGCGAAATGGGGCCAGCCAAGATGGGCGATCAGTCGCTCGACAGCCACGGTCTTCCCGCAACCTGGCGGGCCCTCCAGGACGATCGCGCCGGGGTTGCCGATGCCGAGCGCAGTGTAATGCGACCGATTTTGGACGATGTCGACGACGTGGTCGTTGAAGAAATCCTCGAGCGCCGTCCTTCCCGGCAGGCGGAGGCGGCCATCGCTCGCCTTCGCAGCCGCGGTTCGGGCGAATTCAGCGGCTTCAGCCTCCGCACGCGGGATCAACATGGCGCCGGTGGGCTCCAATCCTGCTGCGCGGATCACATCGGCGAGTTGATCGACCGACATCCAAGAGAGCAGGTTTTGCACATTGGACATGGGATCGACCGAGACGCGCAAGCCGCCGGTCAGCCACGAACCCAGAACGAGCGCGTCGCCCGCGAGGGCATCTTCGGCATGGGTCGGGAGTATCCGCGACAGCTTCTCCACATAGAGCGCGCGCTCCAACGAGCCATCGCGGTAGCGAGCGCGCGTCTGCCGCATAGCGGCGGCAAAGGACAGTGCCTCCACCTTGTCCCGCGGCGAAGCACATCGATCCAGCGGCGCGAGCGCGAACGATCGCTCGCTCAGGATCGCGCCCATCCGATTCTCGCCGAACGTGACCTTCAACACCTCGGCCTCGTCGAGCAGCCGATCCTGAAACCACCTGTGAAGCAGCGTGCCGCGTATCAGCAGCACAAGACCGCCGCCATCCGCCTTGACGATCTGCCAGCCCGGCCCGGAATGCATCACGCGGCCAGCGCCTACGCCGCGCGCGATTTGGAAACCGATCGGAAGCCAGGGATCCGTGGACATGYCAGGCGGTCACGATATTGGTCATCGCGATCAGATCGTCGGCCTCCGCGGAAACGATCCGGATGCCACCGAGGCCGTGAAACGCCGCCCGTAATCCCTCGATATCGCCTGCCGCAATGGCGCGCTCCCCCTCGGCAACGAGATGCTCGAACATCTTCGGATMGGTGAAGAGATGGGGCGCGGAGGCGTAGTCCTTGAAGCGGTCCACGATGAACCAGTCCTGGCGGCGAAGGATCGTGCCGATCTTGCGGCGGAGTTCCTGGAGATTGGCCTCGAACCCATGGCCGGGCGTACCGATCAGACGCTCCGTGGCTGCCTGCAAGGCCTCGAAGGAGCTGACCTCCGCCGGCTTTGCCAAGGCCCTCATGTCGTGGAAGAACGCAACGACCTGATCCAACTCCATGCGGCGAATGACGCGGAAATTCGCCTTTCGAGCGGAGGCCAGCAGGCTCTTCGCCCTCTGGACGTTGTCGGAGGCCTGCTTGGCGACTTCGGGATCGCTCTCCTGTTCACTGATCGAAGCCGCCAGCTCCAGCCTCTCGCGCGCTTCGGAGAGCGCCGGGTCGTCGACCTTGGCAGAGACCTCCGCAAGCTGTTCGGCCGCTTGCGACGCCTCGTCCAGGATGCGCCTCGCGGCACTGCTGTAGTCGATCATTCCGGAAGCGCGGGAATAGAAGTTCTTGTCGCTCTGGAACGACCCACCGATCGCCGGAATCTCGACTTTCAGGTCGATGTTCCCTCCATCGCCGATCTCGTAGGTGAGGATGAGCGGCGCCCCCGCAGGGATGACGCCATCGACGAAGTCATTGCCGGTAATCTCGAACAGGCCGATGAACGTATTGTCCGAGACGGGATGATCGATATCCCCCTCCCAGAGCTTGAATTTCAATGACCCGGAGGCTCCCGCGCGAAGTGCCTCAGCAGCCTTGAATGGCTGGACACCACGAGCCGGCAGCTGGTCTCCGGCCTTCACCAGGTAATGAAGCCTGGCGATGTCGCCAACGGTATCCAGGACCTCGACGCCGATCGAGTGGGAGGCAGGGATGGCGTCGATGGTAGCGGCCGTCTGCGTGATGACGATGCGATCCTGCGCCAAGGAGAGTGGCCCTCCGGCAGGATCAAAGACGAACATCTTGAAAGTATTCTCGCCCCGCTTCGAAAGGGGCACCTCGATGACAGTGCCGTTCTTGATCTCGGCGCGGCCCGAAGACCACCCGGTGTCGAGACTGTCGACCTGAAAGGACGAGCCCGGGGCCGCGGGTGATCCGAGCTTCAGCGCGATCTTCGCTTTCTGATCCGGAGTTCGTGCGGCGTAATTCACCGTCAGGTCCAGTGTCGACCCGACGCTCACGCTCCCCCTGGAACTCTTGCGGCCCCGGCTATGCGCGCTCCAGTCGATGGCCTCGGCGAAGATGGCGGCGCCAGTGGCAACCGCCGTCATCGGATTCACGTCCGTTGACGGCGCGATGCCAAGCTCGAACGCGACGCGCTCGCGCAGCGGCTTGTATTGGGTCGGACCGCCGACGAAGACGATACGTTCGATGTCGTGTGGAGTGAGACCTGCGTGCTCGATCGTGTCACGCGCCGCCTGGACGGATTCCTTGACCTTGCCCTCGATCAGCCCACCCAGCTGATCCCGGGTGATGTTGACGTCGAGATAGATCTCGGTACCCGCCAGGTCCTTGCATCCGCATTCCGTCTCTTGTGCCCCGATCACCGCATTGTCCCGGCTGGAAAGCTCGATCTTCGCCTTCTCCACCGCCCGCTCCGCGACACGACGCAGCAGCTTGTATTCGGGCAGGGACGAGAACCCCTCGGGCAACGCAAAGGTCTGCTGAAGCCAGGGCATGACGAGGTTGTCGACGATCATGCGATCGAAATCCCGTCCTCCGCACATCTGGATGCCGCCCTGGCCGAGAAGGCTCACGCGGCCGCCAATGCTCTGGGCGATGGCGATGTCCAGGGTTCCCCCGCCAAGGTCGTAGATCAGGAAGATCCCATCGCCCTGGCGACTGCGCATGACGCTCATCACCGCCGCAAACGGGCTCCTGCATCAGGGCCACCTTGCCGAGCCCCGCCGCGCGCGCAGCCTCGATCGTGGCGTCCTTCTGCATCTGGTTGAACGCCGCCGGCACGGTGATCACGGTGGCCACGGTCTCGTCGTTGCGGATCTGCTCCGGCAGATAGCCAAACAGCGTGCGAAGGATCTCGGAAGAGCATTCCTCGGGTGTCATGGTAATGCCCACGGAGGGCAAGCGGATTGGCGTCGAGGTACCTATGTGCCGCTTGAACAGCATGGCAGTGCTGTCCGGATTTCGCGGTGCGTTCTCGTAGGCCCGCTGCCCGATATAGCGGTTGCCGCGCCGGTCGATCGCGATCGCCGACGGCGTCACGTCGTTCTGCTCGGGGCTCTTGTAGAGCTGGACGGTCTCCCCGTCATAGGAGCAGATTGCGCTGTTGGTGGTGCCCAGATCAATGCCGACGTAGTGGCTCATCTTCCAACCTTCTTGAGCATGACCGTGCCCATGCGCAGCAGGCCGGCAGAATTCATCACGATCGGATCGATCGTTTCCGCGACGACCAAGGTGTCGTCTGGTCCAAAATCGGCAATATTGAGGGGCGTGGCGGCGGTCCCGGTGTCGAATTGCTGGCCTTCGAGGTTCACCAGGCGCATTCCCGATGCTCCCAGGCAGCTTTCGACCTTTCCGAGGAAATATCGATGCTGGTTCGTGAACCGTGTCGCTTCCAGTGGGTCCAGCTTGGACAACGCTCGCCCGAAGAGCTTCTGGAAACGCCAACTTTCAAGTGCGAGCTCAAGAAGCGCGTCCTCGGCCCTGTTGGCCGCCTGATCGGGATCCATCGACATTTCCGTAGGGTAAGACGGCTCTTGGCATGACCGGCGCAGCCGGAAATAGCCACACGCTAGAATTGTATGAGATTCGTATTCGACTGCAATGGCTTGCTCACGCTCTTCCCCTTCGCAAACCGATGAGGCGCACTTGCTCGGCGCATGGGCCGCATGGCGAGATTGGCCTTCCCCGAGCACGGACAGAGTCGGAAGGCTGAATACCTGCAAGCGGCTGCATTTCAGCAGCGTCAGGCCTCGCCCTGATCCGTGCGCCCCGTGCGAGAACGCCAGCACCGGCAAAAATGACGGTGACTCGTGCGAGGAACTTGCCTCTAGCAGTCAGACGGCGTCGTGGCGCGGAGCATCACATCGGACTCGATGATGATCCGTTGCTGCGCGTTGCGGCCGGCGAACCCGGTCGAGTTGGAGGCGATGCGACTCGCCCAGGAGCCAGCTCTGACGATCGAGCATCTCCAGATTGGCGGGGCACAGACGAGCTGCACGCTGCCGCTCGACATGCCCCTGCCTTCGGCCGCGCTCGTCGCCCTGGTGCGGCGCGATGGCGAGGTGCCTCAGGCGCCGACAGGGCTGAAGGCGCCGTTTCGGCGGCCTCAACGGCCGCAGCAACACGGTGCTGTTCTGGGAGCCGGCGGCGCATGGCGGCGCGCAGCTCTTCGACGTGCTCTGGAGCGCGACGGAAAACGGGCCGTGGCAGGTCATCAACCCGGTCGGGTTGCTGTCGAGCGTTTACCTGCATGCGACCCAATCAGAGGGGCATTATCGCGTCGGGGCGCGGGACCTGTTCGGCCGGACCAGCCAGGAGTCGACGACGATCAAGGCCTGAGCCGATCCCTCACCTGGGAAGGAAGAGCTTCGATCCCTGCGGCGTGCCAAACCGGCCGTTGCGCCGGAACGCCGACTGACACCGACCGCGACACGACGCGCGGTCGGCGTCAGCAGCGCCAGGATCGCGTGCGCGATGTGGTCGAGGCAGCGAGGCAAAGGGGCGCCAAGGCGGTTCCCTTGCACCTGGATGTCGGGCGCAGCGACAGCTTCGCGGCGTTCCGGGATGAGGCAACGGCAATGCTGCAGCGCGAATGGAACGCAGGCTCCTTCGACTACCTCGTCAACAATGCGGGCTTCGGACAGATGGCCCTGTTCGAGGACACCAGCGAGGAGCTCTTCGACTCCTTCATGCGGGTGCTGTTCAAGGGACCCTATTTTCTGACCCAGGCTCTGCTTCCAGTGCTTGCTGACGGCGGTGCCATCGTCAATGTGACGAGCAATTCGACCCTGCAGAGCGGCATGGAGCCGGGCTATTCCGCCTATGCATCGATGAAGGGCGGCCTGACCGTACTCACCCGCTACATGGCCAAGGAGTTCGGCCGCCGCGGCATCCGCGTGAACGCCGTTGCGCCGGGCGCCACCAGGACCCGGATCGGCGACGATGCGTTCGATCGCTATCCGGAGATCATTCAGTCCATCGTCGAGAAGACGGGGTTGGGGCGTCTCGGAGAGGCCAGCGATGTGGGCGCCGTGATCGCAGCCGTGCTCTCGGACGAATTCCGCTGGGTAACCGGACAGTCCATCGAAGCATCCGGCGGCGCCAGGTTGTCCTTCGCCTGCTAGGCGAAACCGCAGCGCCTCCTGAGGTCGAGCCACGATCGGCCCCTGGCAATCTCACACGGGCCGGCCATCGGGGCACGCGCTGGCGGCTCGGGACGCGCCCTCGCGTCGCTCATGCCCGGGACGCGGGCGTCGAGGTCGCCCGTCTTCGGAATGGTGCAACCGCGCATCGGTCGGGCAGGCCGTCCCTGGATGCCCTGTTGATGTTGGGGCAGGCGTGGTCGGATGGTATTCAACAACATGCAGGGCTGTCGCCATCCTGTCATGTGCGGCTGCAACTAGCTCACCCCATCCAAGGGATCACGGATTATCGGAGGTTGGGGATGCAACTGAGAACGCTTTGGCATGCGGTAGCAATTGGCAGCGCCTTCGCTGCGGCCCCTGTCGCCGCGCAGACGATCTATCCCATCAACCGTGCCGAAATCCTCGAGGGCTCGCGCTTCGACTTCAAGGTCGAGTTCCCGAACGCGCCGACCTCGGCCGATGTCGCGGTCACGATCAACGGCAAGCCGGCCGCCGAAATCTTCGGCAAGGCCACGACCTTCATGCAGAACGAGGAAGGCCAGAAGCATTCGGCGCTGTGGCTGCGTGGCGCGACGCTTCCGGCGGGCAATTATACCGTCGAGGCGAAGCAGGGAACCAACAAGGCGACGGTCAAATGGGAGGTCTTCGCCACCACCCAGCCGCGCCGCGCCAAGAACGTCATCCTCTTCATCGGTGACGGCATGTCGGTCGCCAACCGCACCGCGGCCCGCATTCTCTCCAAGGGCTGGGACGAAGGTCGCTACAATGGCGAGCTCGCCATGGACGACATGTCCAACATGGCGCTGATCTCGACCTCGGGCACGGACTCGATCGTGACCGACAGCGCCAATGCCGCCCATGCCTACACCACCGGCCATAAATCCTGCGTCAACGCACTCGGCGTCTACTGCGCCAAGAACGCCCTGACGCTCGACCATCCCAAGGTCGAGACCATCGCCGAGGTGATCAAGCGTCGCGGCAAGATGGCGATCGGCGTCGTCACCAACTCGGAAATCGAGGACGCGACCCCGGCTTCGATGGTGGCCCACACCCGCCGCCGCTCGGATTTCAACGACATCGTCAAGATGTTCCACGATGTGCAGCCCGACGTGATCATGGGCGGCGGCTCCCCGAACTTCCTGTCCAAGGCGACCCACGGTTCGAAGCGGACCGATGAGCTCGACTTCATCGCCAAGTTCAAGGAGGCGGGCTACACGCTCGCGACCACCAAGACGGAAATGAACGCGGCTGTCGCGGCCGGCTCGAAAAAGCTGCTCGGCCTCTACAACACCGGTAACATCGACGGCGCGTTCGATCTGCGGCTGACCAAGAAGGGCACGGTTTCGAAGTTCCCCGACCAGCCGGACGTGGTAGAGCAAACCAAGGCTGCGCTCGACATGCTCAAGGGCAACGAGGACGGTTTCTTCCTGATGGTCGAGTCGGCCCGCATCGACAAGTACAGCCATTCGCTCGACTGGGAGCGTTCGGTGTTCGATACGATCATGCTCGACAACGCGGTGAAGGTGGCGAAGGACTTCGCCGGCGACCGCAACGACACCCTGATCATCGTGGTGCCCGATCACGCCCATCCGATCTCGATCATCGGCACCTATGACGACGACCGTCCGGGCCAGCTCCTGCGCGACAAGCTCGGCGTCTACGCCGACTCCGTGCCGCCGAACTACGGCCCGCTCGACGTGGACGGCTACCCCACCAAGGTCGACACCTCGCGCCGCCTCGCAGTGGTCTATGGCAGCTATCCCGACACCTGCGACACCGGCCGCCCGGACATGACCGGCGAACGCGTGCCGGCGGTCAAGGGCCCGGATGGCAAGACCAATATCGCGAACGAGAAGGACTGCACCGGCCCGCTGGCCGCGCGCCGGACAGGCAACCTGCCCTTCGACGCCAATAGCGGCGTCCACTCCGCCGACGACGTGATCCTGACTGCGATGGRCCCGGGCGCCGAGAAGTTCCGCGGCCATAAGCCCAACACCTATGTCTTCCGCGTCATGGCGGAAGCACTGGCGCTGGGCGGCAAGTAAGTAAGGCGGCAAGTAGGCCGGCCATCCGCCGACAGGGACGAGCGATGCAACGGCAACGCCATGAGATGCTGACCACCCGCCGCGTGACCCTCACGGGTCTCGCGGTGGCCCTGCTTTGCAGGGATGTCCGAGCGGCGGAGCCGGCCACGATCGCCTTCGACGGCCTCTACAGATCCTTCGGCGTGCTCGGCTTCCAGTTTTCGGACCGCGTCACGGCCCTGCGCGGACAAGAGGTACGCCTGACCGGCTACATGGCGCCTCCGCTGAAGCCGGAAAGCCACTTCTTCGTGCTCACGCGCGAGCCGCTGGCGATCTGCCCGTTCTGCCAATCGGATGCCGACTGGCCAGTCGACATCGTCGTCGTCTTCATGAAGGAGATCACGCCAATGGTCAGCGCCGGTCGCAAGGTCGTCGTGTCGGGTCGGCTGGAGATAGGCTCGGCCACGGATCAGGAAACCGGCTTCGTCAGCCAGATCAGACTCGTCGATGCCCGCTTCACACTCGCCTGAGCGATCCGCCGCTCGGACATTGCGGCTTTCAAACGTGACACTCGACCATCGCGGCGGCGACGGGCGCCCTTTCCGCGTGCTGGACGTTCCCGAACTCACAGTGCCTTCCGGCGCTCATATCGGTTTGCGCGGCCMCTCAGGCTCCGGCAAGACCTCGCTTCTGCACCTGATTGCCGGGCTGATCGTGCCGAGCACAGGCAGGGTCTCATGGGGCGAGACGGAGATCTCCTCCCTGTCGCCCGGCAATCGCGACCGCTGGCGTCTCTCGACGCTCGGCTCCGTCTTCCAGGATTTCCACCTGATCCCGGAACTCGACATCCTTGGCAACATCACGCTGCCCACGACCTTCTCATCCTGGAGGGTTGGCCCGGCCGAGCGGGAGCATGCCAAGACCGTCGCCGCGCGCATGGGTCTCACTGATCTGCGCCGCCGGACAGGAGTACTTTCACGTGGCGAGCAGCAGCGGGTTGCGATTGCCCGCGCGGTCTGCCGGCAGCCTGCCATGATCCTCGCCGACGAACCCACGGCCAGTCTGGATGCGGCCCATGCCGATGAGGTGGGCGCCTTGCTGGTCGATGCGGCCGTTGAGGCCGGCGCCACCTTGATTTGCGCCACGCATGATGCCGCGCTCCTGGCGCGGATGAAGCATCGGCTCGACATCAAGGCCGCGTCTCCGATTGCGAAGCAGGCCGCATGAATCCCTTCGCAATGATCCTCGCCGATCTTCGCGCCCTGCGTTGGACGGCGGCCGCGATTGTCGTCCTGATAGCGCTGGCGGTTGCAGTCGGCGTGGCGATCGGCGCGCAGGAGCGGGCGCTGCGGCAGAGTTCGGCCGCCGCGGCGGATGACTTCGCCCTCCTCATCGGTGCGCCCGGCAGCCAGACCCAGTTGCTGATGTCGACGGTCTATCTGCAGCTCGACGCGATCCCGCTGATGGAGGGAAGCGTCCTGCAGTCGCTGGCCCGGGACGAGCGTGTCGCCGCCTTCGCGCCGATCGCCTTCGGCGACGTCACACGTGGCTATCCGATCATCGGCACGACCGCGGCCTTTGCCACGCGCTGGGGCCGCGTCACACCGAGCGAGGGGCGCCTCTTCGCCAGGGAACGCGAAGCCTTGATCGGCGCCGATGTCGACTATCGGCTCGGCGAGAGCATCACGCCGTCGCATGGTGTTGCCGGCCAGACTCATAAAGCGGGCGAGGAGGATGAGGACGAGGCCGGACACCGCCATGCCGGCCACGACTACACCATCGTCGGCCGCCTGCCGCCGCTCGGATCGCCCTGGGACCGCGCGATCCTGGTACCGATCGAGAGCGTCTGGGAGGTTCACGGGCTCGGCAATGGACACGCCGCAGGCACCGAGACGATCGGGCCGCCCTTCGATGGCGTGCCTGTGCCCGGCGTGCCCGCGATCGTCGTCAAGCCGCGCAGCGTGGCCGGGGCCTATGCCCTGCGCAGCCAGTATCGCCAGGGCGGGACGATGGCGTTCTTTCCCGCCGAAGTCCTGGTCGGGATCTATCGCTCGCTCGGCGACGCGCGTGGTGTGCTTGTCTTCGCTTCCACGCTGAATGCGACGCTGGTGCTGGCCTCGATCCTTCTGCTGCTGATTGCGGTGACCGGGCTGCGGCGGCGGCGCTACGCCGTATTGCGTGCCATGGGCGCATCCCGGCTCTACGTCCTGCTCGTGATCTGGCTCGGCATGGCCCTGCTGATGGCGCTCGGCTGTATCGCCGGGCTGTTGCTCGGTGGTGCTGCTGCCGGCGTCCTGTCAGGCCTGATCGAGGCGCAGACCGGCCTTCGCCTCACGATCGCACTGGACAAGCCTGAATTCCTGCAGATCGCCCTGCTGTTCGTCGTCGGCACCGTTCTCAGCCTGCTGCCGGCGATCGCCTCGTTCGCCAACCCGATCGCGTCGGGACTGCGCGACTGAAGCGTGGCGGCTCCCGCTTTGCTGGCGAAGGTCAAGGTCGAACGGCCGCGGCTGTTCATGGTGCCATTCCCAGCGGTTAGTGCTTGATTAACGAAACCATCCAACGATCGCAACGCAGGGTTGTCATCGGCAGCGATGAGCCTAACCTCTCGCCGCACCATGATGGCATTCGAGGATGGCGATCGATGGCGGTCAAAAACGCGATGATCAGGAATGCGTGACGAACGACCAGAGCGCCGCCGAAACCGCGCTCCCGAGTTCCCTGGCCGGCGCCCAATCGTGCTGAATTCGGAGGCCGATTACCTGCGTGCTTGTGCGCGTGCCGGTGAGATCCACGCCGCAGCCGCCCATAATCCGATGACGGACCTCGAGCTCGAACGGCTCGCACTGGCGATACTGACCTGGGAATTGAAACGGGGTGGAAGTGACGTCTAGGGACGACACTGCATGTTGTGCCCGGGCCATCGCGGCAATGAACTCACCCTTCCGAGGAGATTGGCCGCCGGTCTTGGAGAGGACTGCCCCCTGCCCCTGTGCCGCCCGGCACAGGCCCCGAACGCACGCATGGCCCGCAGGATCATTGCGTTCGGAGCACGCCTAGCCCGACAGGCTCGCAAGCYCCCGGACCAATTCCTGCCGCAACCAGGCAACCGATGGGTGTGCTCCCATCGTGCGGTGGGACAGCATCGAGATCTGAAGCGCCGGGCTTGGATAGGGCGGATCACGGAATTCAAGCCCCGGATTCTGCTCCGCCAATTGCTTGGGGACGAACGCAATCATGTCGGTGGCAGCGATAATCGGGGGCACCGTGAGAATATGAGACACAACCGCCCCGACCTTGCGTGTCAGGCCACGCTCCGCCATCAGCGCTTCGAGCTGGAGCGGATTGCTGCTGACATAGGCCCGTTCGAGGCCCTCCTGGTCGATTGTTCCGCCCGCAGTCATTGCGCCTTGGCCGGCGATGAGAATGTCGAGATGCGGGAATTCCGCCAGTTCCTCCACACCAAAGGTGCCGGTCGCAGCAGGATGCCCTCTCCGCATGACCCAGACATTCGGTCCTGTGAAAAGAGGCTCCATGACAAGGCGGGACGGGACGCGCCCGAACGCTCCAATGACGAGATGCAGGGTTCCGCGATCGAGTTCTTCCACGAGGTTGAGATCATTGAACGGGCGCAGCCAGAACCGCAGGCCAGGCCCGATCCGTCCCAGTTTTGAAAGAACGGGCGGCATCAGGGCGCCGATGACATAGTCGGATGTAGCAATGACGAAGCGCGTCTCAGATGAGCCCGGTTCGAATACAGGCCCGTGAAACGCCGCCTCGATCTGACGAAGTGCGCTCTTGATCGGCTGTGCCAACTCTTCAGCGCGCGGCGTCGGGTGCATTCTGCCGGGGCCGCGTACGAACAATTCGTCGTCGAGGATCCGCCGCAGCTTGTTCAGGGAATGACTGACGGCTGATTGGGTCAAACCCAGGCGAGCAGCGGCGCGGGAGGCGCCTCGCTCTTCCATGACCGCATCGAAGACGCGGATGAGATTCAAATCAAGCTTGTGAAGGATGCTCATTGGCCGAGCTTTATCCAATTGAGAACCGGGGAGCTCTTGCTCGCGCTCCTTCGCGACCGGACCGCCAGCTGCCCCCGGAACCGAGCTCGCCAGGGGAAACCGCCTCGGCACGCAGCTTGTGAATGGCAGGTTTCATCTTCGTCCCTTCGCCAGACAGCCTGGCCGCCTGCCTTGCGACCACAGCCGGCAGCCGAAGCGCTCCGCAGCTCCCTTCGTCTCACGAGGTGCCCCGCTCTCATCGAGGGGAAGCCATATGAGCAGCACTCATTCTTCAAATGGCATAGTTTCATTTCAATCATAAGCCCTGAGATCCCATATTCGGGCCGCACCCGGCAGATCAGATTGGCCGGTGAGGAACATCGACATGAGCGCTGCAGTCGCCCGCCTTCGCCCGGCAGAAGGCCCCGCCGCAAAGACAAGCGAACAACCGGCACAGCACAAGAGAAAGCCGCGCCGCGCGCTGATCAACCTCGCCCGCACCTCCGTGCTGGTGGGAGGCGTCGGGCTTGCCATCGTCATCCCTCTGGGATGGGGACACTGGATCGCGGGGCTTACCGACCAGACGACCGACAACGCTTATCTTCGAGCCGACACCGTTCCGGTCAGCGTGCAAACCGGGGGCCGGGTCACCCGGGTCGTGGTCGCGGACTTTCAGCCGGTAAAGGCGGGCGACGCACTGTTCGAGATCGAAGACACGGAACACGCGGCGCGCGTCAGACAGGCAGAAGCCGGCGTCGCAGCAGCCGATGCCGCCTTGCGCAATACCGAAAGCCGGACCGAGCTGCAGCATTATGTCATCGCTCAGACAGAAGCCGGCATCGCGGCCATCCTGGCTGATCGCGACCGTGCCGTTCAGGAACGCGGTCGGCAGGAGGCGTTGACACGCGACGGCTGGACGACGGCACAGCGGCTCGAACTCGCCGTAGCCGATACGAAGCGCTTCGATGCGCGACTATTGGAGAAGCGGGCTGAAATCGCAGTTCAGCGGCAACAGCTCGCGGTGCTTGGAACCCAGGATCAGCAGGCTCGAGCCGAACTGCAAAGCCGGCGCGCGGCTCTCGACCTTGCGCGCGTCGATCTCGGCTACACGCGGATCTCTGCCCCGATCGACGGCATCACCAACGCGAGTTCGGTCCGCGAAGGGCAATATGTCCGCACAGGGTCGCAGCTCATCTCGATCGTGCCGCTGCCACGGGTGCATGTCGTGGCCAATTACAAGGAAACCCAGCTTTCGCAGGTCCGGCCAGGCCAAGCCGTCAGCGTGACGATCGATGCCTTCCCTGGCCGCGCCCTGACCGGCCGCGTCGAGCGTCTGTCGCCCGCCAGCGGCGCGGAGTTCAGCTTGCTGCCGGCGGATAACGCAACCGGCAATTTCACCAAGGTCGCCCAGCGTATCGGAGTTCGGATCGCGCTCGACTCCACTCCGGAACTGGAGGGGCTGCTGCGTCCCGGAATGTCGGTCGTCACGACGATCCACACCGACCGGTTGGCGCCGGAACAGGCTCAACGCTGAACCCGCAACCTCGGGAGGCTCGATCATGGCGACCGCAATCCATCCCGCAGCCCCTGCGCGTCCAATCGCGGCCGCACCGAGCCTGCGCGCACTGGTCGGTGTCGCGGCGGTCTTGCTCGGCACGTTCACCGCACTCGTGAATGCGCGCTTGACTGAAATCGGCCTCGCCGACATTCGGGGCGCGCTCGGGATCGGAGCCGATGAAGGCTCCTGGATCACGACCGCCTACATTACGGCGGAGGTTGCCGCTATCCCAGCCGCGGTCTGGCTACGCGGGATCCTGTCCCCGGCCCGCGGCGTGCTCCTCGGTTCCCTGCTCTTCACGCTCTTCTCGTTGGCCGCGCCGTTCAGCCCGTCACTCACTGTCCTGCTGATGTTCCAGGCCTTGCGCGGGCTCAGTGCCGGCGTCCTGATCCCGATGGCCTATGCGGTGACGATGCGTCATCTGCCTCAGCCCATGCGCCTGTATGGCCTCTCCTTCTATGCGTTGATCTCAGCCTTCACACCGAGCCTCTCGGTGTCGATCGAAGCTTGGGTGATGGACCACTTCACCTGGCAGTACCTGTTCTGGCTGAACGTGCTGCCGGGAACATTGACGCTGTTCGCCGGGTCCTATGGCCTGACCCGCGATCCGATCAAGTACATGCGCTTTCGAAGGCCTGACGGTTTCAGCCTGATCGCGCTTTCACTCGGGCTGGCGGCTCTTGTCACTGCGCTTGATCAGGGAAACCGCCTCGACTGGTTCGCCTCGGGGCTTATTACCGGACTGGCGGCCTCGGCCACGCTTCTCCTCGGCGGCRCCCTGGTCCACGCGCTCCTGCATCACGATCCGCTGGTCGATCCCCGCCTGCTCTGGCGGCGCAACACCGGGCTCGGCCTGTTCATGATGTTCCTGACGCGCATCGCGGTGATGTCATCAGCTCTCGTGCTGCCGCAATATTTCGCCCGGGTGCAGGGCTACAGGGCGCTCGAGAGCGGCAGCGTGTTCCTGGCCTCCGCCTTGCCGCAGCTGCTCCTTATGCCGCTCGTCGCCAGCCTCTGCTACAGGGTCGATCCGCGCCGCCTGCTTGTCTTCGGCGCCGCGCTGCAGGGCGTCGGCCTCCTGATGATGGCAGGCCTGACCAGCCAGTGGAACGCGAGCCAGGTTCTCGTTCCCCTTGTCGTGCAGTCGAGCGCCGCGCCATTCCTGGCCATTCCGATCATGGTCCTGATCACCGAAGACATCTCGCTGCGCGAAATTCCCTGGATCGCATCGCTTGTTCACATCCTGCGCACGGTCGGCTCGGCGGTTGGCGTGGCCGCCGTTGGCACCTTCGTCCGGGTTCAGGAACAGGTGCATTCGAACCTGCTCGGCCAGCATGTCACGACCGCAAGCATCCAGGCCACGCAGCGGATCGAGACGCTGTCGCAGATGTTCTCGTCGCGCCTGCCCGAGATCGAAGCGACGCGGGCAGCTACCGCCCTCATCGCCCGCACGCTGCAACGGGAAGCCTTCGTCCTGGCCTATCGCGACGCGTTCCTGCTGCTCGGCATCCTGATGCTCGCATCGATCCTGATCGCATTTGGCTTCCGCAAGACCATGCTGCCCGGAAAGCTCTTGTAATCCCCCAGGGAGAGAACACCCATGTCTATTCGAGTGCCGACTTCGTCCAGCGACCGGGCTTCGCCCGAGGTCGAGACACATCATTCCGGATATCTGCTCGCCCGCATGCTGCTGGCCGGAGGCTTCGTCTTCAGCGGTCTCAGCAAGCTGTTCGACTTTGGCGGCGCAGTACAGGAAATGGCCCATAATGGATTGCCGCTACCGACCCTCATGGCGGCCGCCGTCATCGTGACGCAGCTGGGCGGATCAGCCCTGCTGGTCTGGCCACGGACGAGTTGGATCGGTGCGGGACTGCTCGCGGGATTTACCGCGATGGCGACCGTGGTTGCTCATGCCCCCTGGAATGATACGGGCCCGATCCCCCTGCCCCAGAGCGTGATCTTTCTCCAGAATGCCGGCCTGTTCGGGGGGCTTCTCCTCGCCTTGGCAATGGGAGGCGGACATCGTCAAATCCGCAGCCTGTTCGGATTGCTCCGTTCCCGGTGACCGGGAAGGGAGCAGCCTCGAACTTGCGTGAACCGACAAGGAGGGAAGAAAGCCATGGATGGCATCGTCATCGACCGCCCGGACCTGAACCGCTTCGAACTGGCGGTCGATGGAGGCTTGGCCCTGGCCTATTATCGGCTCGACGCAAACCGTGTCGTGCTGACCCACACGGAAGTACCGCAGGAGCTTTCAGGTCAGGGCATCGGCTCCAGGCTGGCGAAGGGGACCTTCGATCTCATCCGTGCCAGTGGGCGAAAGATCGTCCTCCGCTGCTCCTTCATGGCGGGTTGGGCCAGCAGGCATCCCGAATATGACGATATCATCGACGGCTGAAAGCAGGCTGGGAACCGCCCGCGCGCCCGCTGCGAACTGCCTGGCTATTCCGGAAGAGGAATGAATTCGCTCTCATCGGGCACATGCCCGAAACGCCCCTGCTTCCAATCTTCCTTGGCCTGCTCGATGCGCTCCTTGCTCGATGACACGAAGTTCCACCAGATGTAACGGGGACCTTCGAGCGCAGCGCCACCCAGGAACATCATTGTCGTCGGCTGGGTCGCGCGGACCGTGATCCGGTCGCCCGGCTTGAAGATCAACAGGCGCGGGCCTTCGAACAGGTCGCCCGCGATATCGATCTCGCCGCTGACGACATAGATCGCACGCTCCTCATGATCGGCGTCGAGCGGAACGCTCATGCCTGCGCCAAGCGATACTTCGACATAGAACCACTCAGAGGCCATGCTGACGGGCGCCGCCTTGCCGAAGGCGGAACCGGCGATGATCCGCGCCTTCACGCCCTGGTCCTGGATGGTCGGCAGATCCGTCGCGCCATAATGTTGGAAGGAGGGAGCGATCTCCTCCTGCGCGACAGGAAGCGCAATCCAGCTTTGCAGCCCGAGCATCGTGTGGGTCCCGTCGCGATCGGTTTCAGGCGTGCGCTCGGAATGGGAAATGCCCCGTCCCGCCGTCATCAGATTCATGGCGCCCGGGCTGATCTCCTGCACATTGCCTTCGCTGTCCCGGTGCATGATGCGTCCATCGAACAGGTAGGACACTGTTGCGAGGCCGATATGAGGGTGAGGCCTGACATCCATGCCATGACCGGCGATGAACTGCACCGGCCCGAAATGATCGAAGAAGATGAAAGGGCCGACCATCTGGCGCCTTCCATGTGGCAGCGCACGCCGGACGTTGAAGCCGCCGAGGTCGCGCACGCGCGGAACGACGACAAGTTCGAGTGCATCGCAGGATTTTCGATCGCCCGTGATGGGGTCTTCCGTCGGTAGCCAGCTCATCGGCGTCTCCCTTGCGCACGGACCAAGCGGAATCGGGATCGATCGCCGCTGTATCATCGGCCCTGAGTTTCCGGGCAGCGATTATGAGCCTCACCGTGGGGGATGGCGAGGTCATGCACAGCACCATTGTTCGACCAGAAAGAACACAGAGTTCGGGAGCGGTACGCTTCCGGGGCTGAATCGCGGTGCTAGGCTGACCTGCCCGTTCGGACCCTGAGGCGACGATGTCGCGGGCGCCCGGCGCGGCTGCGCCACCGTCAAGGCACCGGTCAGCGTGCCAAAGCAACAGCGAGGATGACGTCATGACAAGCGAAGCCATTCGCGACCCGCGCAAGGATCACCTGCTGACGCCGCAGAATTCGGCCTTCATCATCATCGACTATCAGCCGGTTCAGGTGAACTCGATCGCCTCGATGGACCGACAGTTGATGATCAACAACATCGTCGGTGCCGCGAAGGCGGCCGTCGCTTATGGGCTGCCGATCGTCCACTCGACGGTGAATGTGAAGACCGGCCTCAACAAGCCGCCGATCCCGCAGGTCCAGAAGGCCCTGAAGGGCATTCCAACCATCGATCGCACCACAATCAATTCCTGGGAGGATGTCGAATTCCGCCAGGCGATCGAAGCGACCGGGCGCAAGAAACTGATCATGACGGCGCTCTGGACCGAGGCCTGCCTGACCTTCCCGGCGATCGACGCACTCGTCTCCGGCTACGAGGTCTATGTCGTCGCCGATGCTGTCGGCGGCACTTCGGTTGCGGCGCATGAGGCGGGCTTGCGGCGGATCGAGCAGGCGGGCGGCAAGATGATCAGCGTGCCGCAGCTCTTCTGCGAATTGCAGCGCGATTGGGCCCGCAAGGAGACCGTTCCAGCCTTCATCAACCTGTTCATCGAGACCGGCGGCACGGCCGGCATCCAGTTCTCCTACGATCGGACCGAGTAAGTCGGGACAAAGCCGCCGGCGCCGTGACGTGATCCAGGCTGGAGTGTCTCACTCGGGCTCGAATGACGCAGGTTCCGGCTCCTGTCGTCGGGAGCGTGCTGCATCGATCCGGATGAGAACCTGGGATCGATCAGGGCAACGGCCCGCCGGCGGGAGCCGCAGGGCGCTTCTCTGATTTGACCTGCCCACCGTGGAGGATCGGCAGAATGGGCGAGCTCTTCATCGTTGTTTCTCTCTACGCGAAGGACGGCAAGGAGGCGGACCTACGCCGCGACCTGACCAATGTCGTCGAGCCCTCACGCCGGGAAGAAGGCAGTCTGCGGTACGATCTCTTCGTCGACCAGAATGATCCGCGCCGCTTCGTCTTCGTTGAACACTGGGCGAGCACCGAAGCCCGGGACAAGCATCACAACGAAGGGGACCATATCCGGCACTTCCAGGACCATGGCGCCGCCAATGTTGAACGCACCGAGATCGCCTGCTTCCTGAACCGCATCGCGTGAAGAGCTCGGGACGATGCCTTAGCCGCGTTTGCTGCGTTCCAGCTCACACGGCCGGCGAAGACGCGTCCCGGCGCCGCTTCCGCTCTTCCTCGCCCCGAACGCAACAGGCCGCTGCGCCGCATCGCCGATGCGTCGCCCCACTCGACCGATCGATCACCCACGTTCCGCAATCTGGATCCCCGTCATGGCTGAAAACCTGGATAAGCAGCGCGCTATCATCCCGAAATTGGCGCCCCTCTACGCCGCTCTGGAACCTCTGGCCTATGCGGCAATGCGCGCCACGTCCGGGCTGATCATGGCGACATTCGGCTGGACCAAGCTGTTCGGTGACGGCATGACCCGCGACATCGAACTGTTTCAACGGCTCGGTCTGGAGCCGGCCGTGCCGCTCGCATATTTCACCAGCGGTCTGGAATTGCTCGGAGGTCTCGCCATCGCGATCGGCCTTCTCACCAGACCGCTCGCTTTCATGCTGTTCATCCAGCTCGTGGTGATCCTCGTGATGGTCATGATCCCGCGCGGCACCGGCTATCACCTGACCGTGGTCTGGCTCGGGACCTTCGCCCTGATGTCGGTGCATGGCGGTGGCCGGCTGTCACTCGATCGCTGGCTCGGCCGGGAATTCTAAAGCATCGGCCCGAAAAGTGGATTGCGGTCTTCGGGAAAGCCGATGCAAACACAAAGGGTTAGATCATCGAACCGGATACGATATCCGGTCCGATGATCTAAGGGCGTCAGCTGGCCGAGCCCTGATCGCTTGGGATCGTCCAGGGCACACCGTTCGCCAGCCGCTTGCTCAGGTAGTCCACAAGTGTCCGGACGCGGTGCGACAGATGGCGCGTCGGCGGATAGACTGCGTAGATCGTATCCGGCAGCGGCTCGTCATCGGGCAGGACATGGATCAGCCGCCCCGCGCGAACAGCATCGGCCGCAATGAACAGGGGCAGGACCGCAAGGCCGAGGCCAGCAATCGCCAGATCGCGCATGACCTCGCCATTATTGGTGACGAGATGGCTGCGTGTCACCACTGTGCGCGGGCGCATGTCCGGAGCGATGGGGAGGAACTGCCAGAGCCGGCTGGCATGGGCATTGGCGTAGTCGATGCAGTTATGAGCCGAGATCTCGTCGATGGACCTCGGCAGCGCCGTCTCCCGGGCATATGCGGGGCTGCAGCAGACGATGCGCCGGCTCTGGCACAGCTTTCGCGCGATAAGTGAGGAATCCGGCAACCGCCCGATGCGGATCGCGAGGTCATAACCGCCCGCAACCAGATCCAGCATGCGATCGTCAAGGTCGATCGCGAATTCGACGCCAGGGTGGAGCCGCGCGAAATCAGCCAGCATCGGACCAAGATGCAATGTCGCAAAGCTCATCGGTGCCGTCACCCGCAAGCGCCCCTTCAGCGGGCCCGTACGGTCGGTCACCACCTCCACGGCTTCATCGATGCTGCGCAGCGCGTCGCGCATATGGTCGTGGAACAAGGAACCCTGTTCGGTCGGCGTGACGCTGCGGGTCGAGCGGTGGAGGAGCGCGACGCCGAGCGCCTCTTCGAGATCGCTGATGCGTTTGCTGACCACGGATTTCGACAGCTTCAGCTCACTCGCCGCAGCCGTAATTCCCCCGGCTTCCACCACCTTGAGGAAGGTCAGCACATCGTCGAAACGCCAAGCCATTGTTCGATGATAGCGAACCATCACCCCTTAGCGAAAGGGCTTCGGCACCGTTTCAGCCACACGGCCAGCGCCAGCTACGAAACCGGCGTCGGTGCATAGGCCACGAAGCGCCATTCTCCAGCTTCTCGGAGCCATACGGCAAGGTAGCGATTGTTCAGAGATTTCGCGGTGCCGTTGACCGTGACCTCCGCCTTCATGACGCCGGTCACCAATGCGACATCCCCAAAGACCTTGATCTCCTGATCCTCGTTGGAAATCGCGTGATAGTCGAAGAACTTCGCGCCGACCTTCTGCAGGTAGCTTTCCTTGTCGTCGCGCGCTGCGTTGGAATGCGTATAGGCGAGGCTGTCGGAGAGCATGTCACCAAGCACGGTGAGATCCGCCTGCAGCATGGCGTCATAGCGCCGCTTCTCCAGTTGCTCGATTGCGCGGATCGTCGGGTCGGTCATGAACGTATCCTCGAATGGTTTCGGGCAATGCCGGTCTGGATCTTCAGAGACTTGGATTCTCAGAGTCCGGGCCTTCAGATCGTCCGGCCGGCATCGATCTTGAGATGCGCTCCGGTCAGATGTGGAAGCTGATCGCTCAGGGCAAAGGCGACATAGCGCCCGAGTTCCTGCACATCGACGACCTCGCCCATCGGCAGGCTCTTCGCCACCTGATCGAGATAGCCGGGCATGGCACGCGTGGCATCCGTCGCCGTCGTGCCCGGGACGAGCGTGTTGACCMGGATCCGGTGCGGCGCCAGTTCCAGCGCGAGGCCTTGCATCAGCGCGTGAACGCCGCCCTTGCTCGCAACATAGGGCAAGAGGCCAGACACCGGCCGCAGGGCGGTCGACGATCCGGTCGCAATGATGGACCCGCCCCCGCCTTGCCTCACCATCACGCGTGCGGCCTCCAGAACCGTCAGGAAGGTTCCGGTGAGATTGACGTCGAGAACCTGCTGCCAGTCCTCCAGCGTGAGTTCCGCAGCCGGTTTTCGCGCGCCGATGATGCCGGCATTCGCCACGGCAGCATCGATGCGCCCGAAGCGCTCGACCGCCGCAGAAAACAATCGGCTGACGGCCACCGCCTCTCTGATATCGGTTGCGACAGCCAGAGCATCACGCCCCGCGCTCCCAAGCGCTGCCGCCACGTCCGCGAGTTTGCTCTTGTCGAGCCCCGCTACGATGAGGCTCGCCCCCTGCTCTGCACAGGCCTCTGCTATGGCCCGGCCGATGCCGGATTCCGCTCCGGTGACGACGATGACTTTTCCGGAAAGCAGCACATCTCTCTCCCATCTCAGGATGTTCCCGAGAGCCGCTGCTGCGGACTTGACCTCCGCAGTAGCGCCGGACGATTCAGCCGCGCGCGGAACCGTGCCCGTCGAAGACAGCGAAATCGGTGTGGTGCTGGATCCATGGGCGCGGCGGCGGCGCGCCCCAACGGTTCACGACCTTGATATTGGTCAGGTCCGCATCGATATCGGCAACCTTCGGCTCATACCCGGTATCGTTCGCGATGACTTCCATCTCCGACGAACACTCCACCATGAAACCTGCCGGATCGAGATAATAGGCGAAGAGATTGTCGCCCGCGCCGTGACGCCCGGGCCCCCAGACTACAACGCGGTCCAATGCGTCGAGCACGTCGCCGAGCCGCATGAAATCGTTGAACTGGGCAAATTCCCAGGCGTAATGATGGATGCCCGGTCGAGCCCCCTTGACGATCCCGACCGTGTGATGCCGTCCGTCGGCAGCGCGAAGCCAGACCAGTTCACATCCCGAGGTGCGCTCCGAAATCTTGAGACCAAGGGTCTCGTGCAATTCACCGTAGATCCGCCAGGGATCGGGAGACGTCAGATTGACGTGACAAATGCCGCGCGGGTGAATCCCGGCCCCGGCGTAGCGCCGTGGCTGGTCCGCCGGCATCGGAGTATGAACTTCGAAGACATGGCCATCGCTGGTCGTGAAGGTGACCGAGCGCTCGATGCATGGCAGCGACGGCTCGCGGGACAAGACCGCAAGTCCAACCGCTGAGGCGCGCGAGGCCGCGGCCTCGACGGCATCGCCATCCAGTGCCTCGAGGCCCACCGTCCGCGCTGCGTTGCCGGAAGCCTGATGCAACATCAACTCCGCGCGACGGCCTGTCGCCGTCAACACGGCGCGCCCGTCATGGTAGTCGACGATGCGCAACCCAAGGACGCTTTCTGCATCCCTTACGCATGCATCCAGATCCTCGACATTCAAGGCCATGTAGCTCTGGCGGGTAACCAGCGGCGTCATGAGCGTAAACTCCCTCGTTCAGTCCATTTCTTTTGGGCTATTCTTGTTCTTGCTTGGGTTCAGTGCGACGCGGCGGCGCGGCTAGGCTGCGCTCGCCACAGCGACCTCGTCGCGCACCGGATTCCGGAGCACGCCGAGCCCTTCGATCTCGACCTCGCAAATGTCGCCATCCTTCATGAAGAGCGGCGGCTTGCGGGCAAATCCGACCCCAGCCGGCGTTCCGGTAATGATCAGGTCGCCAGGCTCCAGCGTGATCGCCTCGCTGAGATAGAAGATCAGGTCGGCAAGCGGGAAAACCAGATCGCTGGTATTCGCGGACTGGACCACCACGCCATTGAGGCGCGTCTCGATCTTCAAGCCCTTGCCGCCCGGCGGCAACTCGTCGGCCGTGACGAATTCGGGGCCAAACGCGCCGGTATCGTCGAAGTTCTTGCCGACCGTCCATTGCGGTGACTTGAACTGGTAGTCCCTGATCGAGCCGTCGTTGAAGATCGAATAACCCGCGACGTGGTCGAGCGCCGCTTCACGCGAGATATGCCGGCCGCCTCGCCCGATCACGGCCACGAGCTCGCCCTCGAAATCAAGCTGGGCCGATACCGCTGGGCGGACGATGGCTTCGCCATGGCCGATAAGGCTCGACGCAAAGCGCGGGAAGACGGCCGGATAGCTCGGGACGTCCTTGTAGGGGCTCTCGGCCGCGTGATCGACATAGTTCAACCCGACGCAAACGATCTTGGGCGGTCGGGCAACCGGCGGGAGAAAGCGAAGGGTGGCCTGGTCCAGTCGCTTGCCCCGCGGCGCGCGGGCCAGCGCGGCAACGGCACCGGGTCCATCCGCAAGGACCTTGCCGAGATCGACGGAACCGAGATCGAAAAGCTCAGCGCCATCACGGACGGCCAAACCCGCCTGCTGACCCGAGACATAACTCACGTACCGCATCGCCATCTCCTTGATTGGATGTCGAGACGGTAGCAGCCAAAATCCGGGCGTCAACAGATTTTCGAATATCTTTCTATCTGTCGATAATGTCTACAGGTCGACCGACAGCACCCCGTCTGCCGCGAGAAGGATCTGCACGGTCCGATCCAGGTGGCGACGAACGAGGAAAACAGCGGCRTCCGAATCGCGGGCGAGCGCTGCGTCCGCAATCTCTCGATGCTCGGCGAGATGGTCGCGAGGCTCACGCAAGTACTGCACCGACAAGCGCCGATAGCGATCGGCCTGGTCGTATAATTGCTCGCGAAAATGAAGCAGCCACGGGGAGCCGCAGGCCGAGACCAAGGTCAGGTGAAAGGCCCGGTGGCGCCTCTCCCATTCCGCATCGACAAGCCCGTCCGGTCCGAGCTTGGGCTTTTTGCTAAGCTCATGCAGGGAGGCGAGAATGTTGGCTTCCCAGGCATCATCCCCCTTCTCGATCGACAATCTGACCCCCATGGCATCGAATTCCTTGCGCATGTAGGTGATATCGAGAAGATCGGACCGCGAGACCGGAGCGACACGGAAGCCCTTGTGCTCCTCCAGAACCACCAGCCCATCGGATGCCAGCTTCATAAGAGCTTCGCGCAACGGGCTGAGGCCGATCTCATAGAGCGTCCGCAACTCCTCGAAACGGAGGCGCATGCCCGGCTTCAGTCGGCACTCCAGAATGTCGCGCCGCAGCAACTCGTAGATGCCCGACATCCGCGTACGCCCCTTCGGCTCTTCATTCGCCTGACGAGCGAGCTCGCGCTGGGTTGGGCGGACCAGATTCAAGATTGCCTCCACATCCTGGACATCKACATCGTGCCGCGGGTTGTAACATAAGCCCCGGAATATCGCATGATATCTTTTATTTTCGAAAATATTTGACATGACATGAAAATCTCGTAGCCTCCCCCTCAATCAAGGAGCGCGGCCAGCGCCCAATCCGGAGGGAGAAATCAGCCATGGCTCTGCAAGCCTATCGTTCGCTCATCGCACTCGCGCCGACCGCGCTGTTGTCGCTGTCCCCAATGCCTGCTCTTGCCCAGACGGCCGCCAGCGGAGCGCCGATCAGGATCGGCGCCGTGATCTCAGCCACGGGCGCCATTGCCGGTGTCGGCCTCCCTGAGCGGGAAGGCATTCTGCTTGCTCAGAAGACCTTGAACGCACGCGGCGGCGTGAACGGTCAGCCGATCGAGATTCTGATCGAGGACGACGCGTCGAGCCCGGATGTCGCCGTCAGCAAGGTCAACGCGCTGGTGCACTCTCACAAGATCAAGGCGCTGATCGGCACCTCCGGCATCGCCCAGACCGTCGCAGTCGGCGGCATCACGGCGCCGCTGAAGCTGACCCAGATCGCCTTTTCAGGGCTGGGACCTGCCGTCGAACGCGACCGGACCTGCGTGTTCCACATCACGCCGTCACAGGAGTTGAACGCACGTGCGCTGCTCTCCTATGTCCGCGACATGAAGGCGAGCAAGGTCGGCGTCCTGCATGATTCCGGCTACGGTCAGGTCGTCTGGAACAGCATGAAGGACCTCGCCGGAGAGTTCGGCGTCACCTGGTCCCAGGTCGAGAAATTCGAGATCGCTGCCACCGATCTGACGACGCAGGCCGCCAAGGTGAGGGCGAGCGCGCCGGATGCCGTCATCGTCATATCAACGTCTCCGATGCCCTTCCGCAATGCGCGGCAGGTGAGGCTCACGGCGCCGATCATCTCCGTCCACGGCACCGCGACCTATGACTACGTCAAGGCCATGGGCGATGCGGCCGACAACATCATCCACGCCGAGTTCCTGATCGCCGAAGACCCGCTGCCACATCAGCGCGAGTTCGTGGACCTGTTCCAGAAGGAACACGGCCGGCTGCCGAAGCATTTCGAGGCCGCGGGCTGGGATGCCGTGATGTCGCTGGCGCAGGCGCTCAAGACAGCCGGGCCCGATGCCACGAACGAAGCCCTCTGCAGCGCAATGCGCCGTCCCTACCAGGGCGTCATGGCGAAATTCGACTTTTCTGCCCCGGATATGGGCGGGCTGACGCTCGCCAGCTTCAACTACTCGAAGCTGGTCAAGGGCAAGTTCACGCGCCTCGACTACTCCGCCGCCAAGTGACCGTGGAGGAGCAGGTGCCGAGCGCCTGCCTTCCCTACCGGACCTCTCATCATGTCAGCCAGTCTCGTCATGCAGGCGATCCTGTCCGGGATCACCAACGGCTTCGTCTATGCGCTGATCGGCATAGGCCTCGCCGTGATCTTCAAGGGCACCCAGATCATCAACGCGATGCAGGGCGAATTCGCCGTGATCGGCGCGATGGTCACCGTCTTCGCACTGGAGCCCGTCGGCCTGCCCTATGGCTTGTCGATCCTTCTGGGCGTCATCTCCGGTGCGGCCGTCGGTGTCATCATTGATCGCCTGTTCGTGCAGCCGATGATGCGCCAGCGCGCGGGCGAGGAAAGCTTCTTGCTGCTCACCATCGGCCTGGCGGTCACGCTGTCTGCCGCAGTGCTCTATCTCGCAGGCCGCAACTCCTATCTCCTGCCGAGCTGGGGCGAAGAAGGCGTCATCGAGATCCTCGATGCCTTCCTGCAGATCCAGGCTCTCTGGCTGATCGGTACGGCGATCATCGTGGTCGTCGGTCTGCGCCTCTTCTACGGCAGGACGCTGCTCGGGCTGTCGATGATGGCGGCGTCCATGGATCCCGACGGCGCCGCCACGAACGGCATCAATGTTCGCCGGATGCGCTCTCTGACCTTCCTGCTCGGCGGCACCGTCGGCGCGATCGCGGGCATCCTTGTCGCTCCCCTGGTTGCGGTGAACTACCACATGGGCATCGCCCTGACCCTCAAGGGCTTCGCAGCCGCCATCCTTGGAGGACTGAGCAACCCGCTCGGAGCGGTGCTGGGCGGCGTCACGCTTGGGCTGCTCGAATGTTCAGCTCGGCTTGCCGACCCTGGCCGGGTTCCTGGCCGGCATGGTGGCAAGCGCCTTGATTGCCCTCGCCGTGGGCTGGCCGGTCCTGCGCCTGACCGGCTTCTTTCTCGCCCTGGCCACGCTTGCCCTCAGCCTCATCGGCAATGTCCTGTTCTTCGAATGGGACTGGCTGACCGGCGGCACGCTCGGCATTGGCGGCATTCCCAAGCTCAGCATCGTCGGCTTCGCCTTCGATACGCCCGAGCGGGTCTACTACCTCGTCTGGCCAATCGCGATCCTCGTGCTGCTCCTCGCCGACAACCTCGTCCGCGGGCGTCCGGGCCTTGGCATGCGCGCCATGCGCGATGCCGCCCCGGCCGCTGAGGTCCTCGGCGTCGACATGCACCGTCTCAAGACTGCGATGTTCGTCATCTGCGCCATGCTCGGCTCGCTCGCCGGATCGCTCTTCGCGCACTACGTCTCCTATATCAGCGTGCAGAGCTTCACGGTCGAACGCTCGATCGCATTCCTCCTGATTCCGGTCGTCGCCGGCTCGACATCGGTCTGGGGGATCATCGCCGGCGCGCTGTTCGTCACATTCATCCCCGAGCTGCTCAGCGGTCTCGGCGACATTCACCAGGTTCTGTTCGGGCTGGCGCTGGTGCTGGTCGTCACCCTCTTGCCCGACGGGCTGATCGGAGGCGCAGATCGCCTCGCGCAACTCGTGAAACGGAGGATGGCGTGATGACTGCTGTCGCCGACCTGAAACGCCTCCCCTCGCGGCCGATCGACCTGCAAGCGACCCTGGAATTATCGGGCATCGCCCATAGTTTCGGCGGCTTCAAGGTGCTGTCCGATGTCAATTTCGCGGTCCCGCAGGGCCAGATCGTCGGGCTGATCGGGCCGAACGGGTCGGGAAAGAGCACCTGCTTCAATATCGTCTCCGGATTCCTGCGCCCCAAGGCCGGGCGGGTCCTGCTATCCGGGCGCGATATGGCTGCCGACAGCATCCAGGCGCGCACCCGTCATGGTCTGATGCGTACCTTCCAGACGCCGAAAGTATTCGAGCGCATGTCGGTGCTGGAAAATGTGATGGTGGGTCTGCACAAGGACGGCCGCAGCGGCATTCTGGCGAGCATGCTGCGCACGCCCACAGCGCGACGCGAGTTCGATCGGCTACGCAATACCGCCGAAGAGGCCTGTCGCAAGTTCGCGCTCGGCAAATTCCTGGATGCGCAGACCGGACGCCTGCCAGCCGGCCAGCGCCGCGTCGTCGAGCTTGCCCGCGCCTATGTCGGGGCGCCGCGACTGCTGCTGCTCGACGAGCCCTCCTCGGGCCTCAACACCGAGGAGATCGGGCAATTGCGCAGCTGGATCGCGATGCTCAACAGCGAGGGCATGACCATCCTGCTGGTCAGCCACGACATGGGCCTGATGACGATCGCCGACACCGTGCACGCTCTCTATTTCGGCGAGATCATCGCATCCGGGCCCATGGCTGCGATCCAGGCCGATCCCCGCGTGCGCGAAGCCTATCTGGGAGGCTGAGCCATGCTGCAGATCCAATCACTCCAGGCTGGTTACGGCGCCCTGCCCGTGCTGCATGGAATCGAGATGTCGGTCAGCCGGAACGAGGCTGTCGCGATCGTCGGCCCCAATGGCGCCGGCAAGACGACGCTGGTGCGAACCTTGTGCGGTCTGGTGAGACCGATGGCTGGTCGGGTTCTCAAGGATGGCGTCGAGTTAACCGACCTGCCGCCGCACCGCCGGGCCGAGCGCGGCATCGCGGTTGTGCTCGAAAACAGAAATCTCTTCGTCGAGTTGACCGTTCGCGACAATCTGCGCCTCGCTGAAAGCGCCGGCCGAAAGGCCTCCGGAGGTAGCCCGCGCTTCAGCCTCGAGGAGGTGCTGACGCTCTTTCCTGCCGTGCAGCAGCGCTATCACTCGTCAGTCGGGCTGCTCTCGGGCGGGCAGCAGCAAATGGTCGCCATTGCCCGCGCGCTTCTCCTGCAGCCAGACCTCCTGATCCTCGACGAACTCACGACGGGGCTCGCCCCGAAGATCGTCAAGGAGATCCTTGGCGTCCTGAACAACCTGCGGAGCCAGGGCATGGCGATCCTGCTGGTAGAACAGAGCATCACGATCGCCGCCGAAATGACGGACCGGGCCTATGTGCTCTCCGTCGGCAAGGTCGCGCAGGAGATCAGGCGCGGCGAATGGCAGGGCGTCCTCGCCGACGACAGTCTCATCAAGGCCTACCTGCACGGCTGAGTGCGCCGCAGAGCTTCACGACATCAAGTCAAGGAAACATCTCATGGAACTGGGACTTTCTGGGCGAACCGCTTTGGTGTGCGGAGCCAGTAAAGGCATTGGCAAGGGCATTGCACGAGCGCTGGCGCGAGAAGGCGTCAACGTGGCGCTGCTGGCGCGCGGACGAGAGGCTCTGGAGGAAGCCGCCGACGAGATCCGCAAGGAAACGTCGGTGACCGTGACCACCGTCTCGGCTGATATCACCC
>NZ_JBFTRC010000060.1:0-41612 GCF_056399325.1 Allobosea sp. 01N443 | reverse complement strand
GTCAAGATACTCGGGAAGCAGGACACCCTGCCGACGGTCTTCACTCTCAACGAAGCGCTTCATCTAAGCTCCCGGAGCATCACCTCCAGGAATCCTAGCCGACTCGGCTCTTTTCACACAGCCTCCACCCGAGGCGGCACTTCGGGATAGACGACGCGAATGATCAGGCCATCGGCCTCCAGCTCGCGCAGCTGATTGGTGAGCATGCGCTGGGTCACCTGCGGCATGCGCTTGCGGATCGCGTTGAAGCGCATCGTCCCKTCCATCAGGAAATAGAGGATGATGCCCTTCCACTTGCCGTCGATCAGGGCGAGCGTACTCTCGACCGGACAGCCCGGCAGGCAGTTCAGGGTCTTGTGGCGCGCCCGGCGCATGACGGTATCCTTTTCGATACTATATGCGAAAATTGTGCGTTCTTGCGATGAACGAGTGTATCTCTCATCTCAGAGCTCCCGCAATCAAGGAGCCCGCCATGCGCGCCATCGGCTATCGTAAATCCCTCGCCATTTCATCGGCCGAGGCCTTGCTCGATCTCGATCTGCCCGAACCTGTGGCAACCGGACGAGACCTTCTCGTTGCGGTGAAAGCCGTCTCGGTGAACCCGGTCGACACCAAGGTGCGTATGCGCAGTGAGCCGAAGCCTGGCGATACCAAGGTCCTCGGCTGGGACGCTGCCGGCATCGTCAAGGCGGTGGGGCCCGAGGTGACGGGCTTCAAACCGGGCGATGCGGTGTTCTATGCCGGGGCGATCGATCGCCCCGGCAGCAATGCCGAGTTCCATCTCGTCGATGAGCGCATCGTCGGGCCCAAGCCCACCACACTCGGCTTCGCCGAGGCCGCTGCGCTGCCGCTGACCGCGATCACCGCCTGGGAGACCCTGTTCGACCGGCTCAAGGTCAAGGATCCGGTGCCCGGCGCGGCCAAGGCGATCCTGATCATCGGCGGAGCCGGCGGTGTCGGCTCGATTGCGATCCAGCTCGCGCGTCAGCTGACCGATCTGACGGTGATCGCCACCGCCTCGCGCGCGGAGACGCAGGCCTGGGCGCTGGAACTCGGGGCCCATCACGTCGTCGACCATACACAACCGCTCGCCGCGCAGGTCACGGCACTGGGGATCGGCGCGCCGGGGCTGGTCTTCTCGACGACCCATACCGACACGCATATGCCGGCGATCCTCGAACTGATCGCACCGCAGGGGCGGATCGCACTGATCGACGATCCAAAGGCACTCGATGCCATGCCGCTCAAGAGCAAGAGCCTGTCGCTGCACTGGGAGATGATGTTCGCGCGCTCACTGTACCAGACGGCGGACATGCAGGCACAGGGCGATCTGCTGGCGGAAGTCTCGCGGCTTGTCGATGCCGGCAAGGTCCGGACCACGCTGAGCGAGAGTTTCGGGACGATCAACGCCGCCAATCTGAAGCGGGCGCATACCCTGATCGAGAGCCATCGCGCCAAGGGCAAGATCGTGCTGGAAGGTTTCTGAAACGAAGAAGGGCCGCGCCTTGCCGGCGCGGCCCTTCTGTCGGACATCAAGGGCGATCAGGCGAGCGTGTAGGCCGTCTTCACCGTGGTGTAGAATTCCCGGGCATAGGCGCCCTGCTCGCGCGGGCCGTAGCTCGAGCCCTTACGTCCGCCGAACGGCACGTGATAGTCGACGCCGGCGGTCGGCAGGTTGACCATCACCATGCCGGCCTCACTGTTGCGCTTGAAATGCGTCGCGTGCTTCAGCGAGGTCGTGCAGATGCCGGCGGCAAGGCCGAACTCGGTGTCATTGGCGATTGCCAGCGCCTCATCATAGTTCTTGGCGCGGATCACGCTCGCAACCGGACCAAAAACCTCTTCACGGGAGATGCGCATGGCATTGCTCGCCTCGGTGAACAGAGCCGGCTGCATGTAGAAGCCGGGGCTCTCGCGCTTAAGCACTTCGCCGCCCCAGGCGAGCTTGGCACCCTCGTCCTTGGCGATGGCGACGTATTTCAGGTCCTGGTCGAGCTGGCTCTGATCGACGACCGGGCCGATATGGGTGCCGGCCTTCAGGGCATCGTCGACGACGAGGCCCTTCATGCGCTCGATCGCAGCCTCGACGAAGCGATCATGGATGCCTTCGGTGACGATCAAGCGCGAGGAAGCCGTGCAACGCTGGCCGGTCGAGAAGAAGGCGCCGTTGACCGCGGTCTCGACCGCGAGCGTGAGATCGGCATCGTCCAGCACCACGAGCGGGTTCTTGCCGCCCATCTCGAGCTGAACCTTCTTCATCGGGTTGGAGGCGATGCAGGCCGCCGCAACCTTGCGGCCGGTCGAGACCGAGCCGGTGAAGCTGATCGCATGCACATCCTTGTGCTCGAGCAGCGCCTGCCCGACCACCGAACCGCGCCCCATGACGAGGTTCAGCACGCCCTTGGGCAGGCCGGCGCGCTGGATGATGTCGACCAGCGCCCAGGCCGAGCCCGGAACGAGATCGGCCGGCTTGATCACGACGCAGTTTCCATAGGCGAGCGCAGGGGCGATCTTCCAGCCCGGGATTGCGATCGGGAAGTTCCAGGGCGTGATCATGCCGATGATGCCGACCGGCTCGCGCGTGACCTCGACGCCGACGCCCGGGCGAATGGAAGGGATCGCCTCACCGGCAAGGCGCAGGCATTCGCCGGCGAAGAAAGCGAAGATCTGGCCGGCACGGGTCGCCTCGCCAATGCCTTCCGGCAGCGTCTTGCCCTCTTCCCGCGAAAGCAGGCGGCCAAGCTCCTCCTTGCGAGCGAGGATCTCGTCGGACGCCTTCTTCAGGATCTCGTAGCGCTCCTGCGGGGTCGTGCGGCTCCAGGCCGGAAACGCAGCCTTGGCAGCCGCGACGGCGTTGTTCAGGTCCTCGACCGAACCCTGGGCATATTCGCCGACAACGTCATTGGTGTTGGAGGGGTTGATGTTGCGCGAGGCGTTCGAGCCGCCCACCCGTTCACCGGCGATCAGGTTCTTGAAAATCTCAGTCATCGCAGCCTCTCGACCAGTCGGAAGAATTCTCGGAGCCGGTGTTAACGCCTTTGTCAGGCGAACGCCATTCGTCCCRGTCATGGCTCACCGGCGCGTCAATCCGCATACAGTATGCAGAGAGTTTCTGTCGAGACGATCGACGCGCCGAGGCCGGTGCGAGGGGGCCGGGGCGAGAGGGCCGGGCAGCCCGATCGCGGCGGGGGAGGGCTCACTTCTCCTTGATCGACAGCCCGTTCTTTCCGACCGAGATCTGGACACCATCCGGCTGCTTCTTCTCCTCGTAGAGGGCATAGCCGGTCACGGCGAGGCCAGCGACCAGAATGGCGACGAGCAGCAGAAGCGTATTGCGGGAGGTGAACATCAGCGATCCTGTGGTCCAGACACAGCGACGGGGCGGCAGCCGGTCAACGTTTCGCGAGCGCCTGCGGTTCCACCTCATCATTCCGTGATCGGCATTGCCTTGCGGCTGAAAGGCGTGAAGAGTTCCCGGAGCCCCGGCACTGAGGAACGGACGCCTCAAAGGCGCGTTCCCCCAATGACGAGGACGGCGGCGTGCATGGAAGGAGAGGCGACAATGGTCGAGACACCGCTCCAGCAACGAATTTGGACCGCCCTCACCGATCACACGATCTGCATGGTGTCGACCATCGTCCGCGGTCGGATCAGGACCCGGCCCATGTCGGGGCATGTCGATCGTGAAGAACACCGCATCCTGTTCGTCACGCACAGCCATACCGGGCCGGTCGAAGAGCTCGATGCCTCGCAAACCGCCTCGATCGCCCTGAGCGACGAGAACCACAATTTCTATGCGACGATCGAATGCCGAGCCGAACGGCTTGATGACAACCACCTGCTCAGGAGAATCTGGAGCCCGTTGGTTGGAGCCTGGTTCCCGAACGGCCCCGACGATCCGGATGTGACCTTGCTGGCCCTGACGCCGGTCTCGGCCGAGATCTGGGACGGTCCATCGAGTGCCGTCGTGATCGCCTTCAAGCTTGCCACGGCCAAGATCCTCGGGCGGGCGCCGGATCTCGGCGTCAACACCACGATCGATATGCGCTGAACCGGCGGATCAGCCGGCGGAAGGGGTGCGAGCACTGGCGGGCTCCGCCCTTGCCATGCCCTGTCCGGCAAGGGCGAGCGAAAGACTCGACCACGCGATGCCGAGGCACCAGCCGGCCAGCACGTCGCTTGGCCAATGGACGCCCAGATAGATCCGGCTCACGCCAATCAGCAGCATCAGGACCCAGGCCAGCCCGATGCTGAGCCGTGTGATATCCCGATGCCGGGACGCCAGTCCGATCAAACCGGCGATGCCGAGCAGAACAACCGCCGATAGAAAGGCATGACCGCTCGGAAAGCTCGCAGTGAAGACGATTGCACTCGGCTCGACGACATCGGGGCGCGCCCGGCCGATCCCGATCTTCAGAAGCGTGCTGACCAGCGTTGCCAGCACGACATTGACGACGAGTGCGACGGCAAGGCGTCGATAGCCGGCAAGCCAGAGAGCGAGCGTCGCGGCGAGGGTCATGAAACCAAGCCCGACGAAACTGCCGAGCCCGCTGATGTCCCGCATCATCTCGGGCAACCATTGCGGCCCGATCGGCGTGGCCGGATCCCCAGCTTGCCGGAACAGCAGGATGAGGCCGGTATCGAAGGCGAAGGTGCGGCCGGACATGATGAACAGCGCCAGGCTGAGAAAGGCGAAGGCGGCCGCCAGAGGGACAAGAATGCGGGGATGAAGCGGCATCGAAATCCTGAATGATGGCAATCGACCGGAGGAACGTGTCTCTAGCCGTGCGCCCGACCCGGGGGCACCCGGCAAGCGATGATGCGCACCGCCTTTGGCAGGAGGCGATAGCGGAGCTCGCCGGCCTTGCGCTCGACCTCGCCGTCAAAGGTGATGTGACCGCGCTTCTTGTCGCGACGCGTCAGCGTGACTTCGTCACCGGTATAGGAGGTCAGGTTCTGGGACGAGCGCCAGTGCCCGGATGCGACCGACAGCGCTGCCTTGGTGCGAGAGAGAAGGCCGCCCGCATTGAGGATATGAACCTCGAAGACGCCGCCATCGAGCTTGCTGCGACGCCATTCGGGCCCATCGAAACTATTGATGGTGACAAGAACGGCATCGGCCTCGACCTGGCGGCGCTCCTGGCCGATCCGGATGTCCACGGTGATCGCCCGGGTGAACAGGATGGAGCGCGTCGCAGCGACCGCAAAGGCGACCGCGCGGCTGAAGGGGAAGCGCCTGCGCGCATATTCACGCTCGCGCGCCATCAGGCTGAAGAAGCCCATTCCCGAGATCGAGTGGAACAGCCGGTCGTTGACGCGGCCGATGTCCATCGTCACCGGCACGCCCGTGCAGAGCGCCTCGATCTGGCCCTCCAGCGTCCCGATGAGGCCGAGATCCCGCCCAAGGATATTCACCGTCCCGAGCGGGAGAACCCCTACTGGCCGTCCGGCCTGCAGCAGGACCGGCAGCACGCCGTTGATCGTGCCGTCGCCACCGGCAATGACGGGGGTTGCCGCAGCATCGGCGATCGCCGTCGAAAGCGCATGATGCAACTCGCGCGGCGGCACGAGCCGGACCTCCGCCTTGCAATCATGAGCATGGAACGCGGCCTCGATCCTGGCCGCGAAGGCCTCGGGCCCTGCGGCCAGCACGGTTCCCGCCCGCGCATTGACGATCACGATATGGCGCATGACGCCCTGATATCATCCCATCCATGCCGGAGCCCAGGCCAAGGCATTTCACAATGCAGCGGCCCGCTCCGCGCGCCACTCAACACGGTCTTTCGTCACAATCATGGCAGTTGCCGCGTCTTCGACCTCTTCGGTCGTGACTTCGAAATGCTGAAGCGAATGGGCTCCGAAGGAATTGAGCATCGCGACGTCGGTCGCGTCACGCCCCCGGGCGATCACGATCCGGCCGATGCGGCGGGCATTGTGACGCGCATCGAAGGTGTACCAGCGACCACTGAGAAAGACCTCGAACCAGGCGTTGAAATCCATTGGGGCCGGGTCCTTCGGCACGCCGATATCGCCGAGATAGCCGTTGCAATAGCGGGCCGGGATATTGAGGCAGCGGCAGAGGGTCACGGCAAGGTGGGCGAAGTCGCGGCAGACGCCGATCCGTTCCTCGAAGGCCTCCGCCGCAGTGCGCGTGTTGCGCGCATAGGCATAGCCGAAGGTCAGGTGATTATGGACGAAATCGACGACGGCCTGGACACGCTGCCAGCCCGGAGGGATCTGGCCGAAGAGCTGCCAGGCGCGATCCCCGAGCTTGTCGGTTTCGCAGTACCGGCTGCCGAGCAGATAGATCAGCACCTCGTCGGTCAGCTCGGACGGTTGCGCTTGCCGCGCCGCCGGATTGAAAGGATCGGGCTCGCCGGAATCATGGAGAAGTCCCGCTGAACTCAGCCGGATCCCGCCCGCTGGGGCGACAAGCCGGCGGCAGATATTGCCGAACGGGTCGCGATAGCGCTCGACTGGAACATGGCGACGTGGATCGACCAGGGAGACCGCGGTCATATCGTCTTGGCGGATGACATCGTGCTGACGGGAAGGATGCACATCGAGCATCGTCAACAGCGGCAATTCCTGCTGAGAGACGAGTTCGATGCGATAGCCGTAACGGATCTGCATGAGGGGCTCCTGGCAGGAACTGGGCCGTCTCAACAGGCCGGCGGGCAGTCCCACACGTGCCGGCGATGACGGAAAGGCGCTGTCAGGATGACGCGCGATCAGCGAATTGGTTCCCGAAAAAGGGAAGGAGTCGGGCCTCCAAACGGAAGATGCGGGCCTTTCGGCCCGCATCCCGCCGTCACGACGGTTCGGCTGGGGGGATAGCAACCGCCGCGACCTGCAGCCGGCGGTGCCTACATCATCCAGTAGGGCATCGTGCCGTAGTAATCATGCACGCGCTTGCCGTAATTTCTGTCGTCCCAGTCGGGCTCGCCTTCGCTGTCATACATCGGCGCCGCCTCGAGCTTCTCCTTGGTAAGAGGCACGACATAGCCACCGCGATTGGTGTCGTAGTCGAGCACACTCCAGGGGATGGGATGGTATTTTTCACCCAAGCCGAGAAAGCCGCCGAAGGACATGATGGCGTAGGCGACCTTGCCGGTCTGCTTGTCGAGCATCACGTCATAGATCTCGCCGAGATGATCGCCCGACGCATTGTAGACGCTGGTTCCGGCGACACGTGCACCGGCAATGAGCGGGTTCCCCGTGGTGGCAGTTGCGGTCATTGGAGCCTCCATTGAACGGCTACGCGGTGGCTCGCACCGCAGTCTGCCGGATCAACGCCGGGGAATCCGGAAGGTTCCGGGCAAAAGCCGAACCACTCCACTCCCTGTGGAAGACAACCCTGGGTATCTCCGCTCCACATGGCGAAGCCATAAATGGAACATTAATCCTTTGTCATGGTTGCTATGTCGCGCGATGTTGGTTGCGTCGCCCGTTACGGATCGTGTCTCGATCCTTTCGGGTGCGTTTCCATATCGAATGGAGCGGTTCGGACTGTGCATTAGGCCTGTCGATTGCATCCTGGGAGTCAAGACAATGAAGAAGCTTCTCATCCTCGTCGCGGTCGCGGCCTCGCTCGGTGCCTGCACGCAGCGCGAGCAGAATACCGGAACGGGCGCCCTGATCGGCGCTGGCACGGGTGCACTGATTGGTGGCCTCGCCACCGGCCGCGCTGGTGGCGCGCTCGCGGGCGCTGCAATCGGCGGTGCTGGCGGCGCCATCATCGGCTCGGCCACTACACCTGACCGTGTCTGCTACGGTCGCGACGAATGGGGTCGCCGCGTTCGCTATGCCTGCTGAACCGTTCAGCAGCTGAAGATGGAAAGGCCCGCATTCGCGGGCCTTTTTCATGCGCCGCTCAGACCGCACCGTATGGGCCGAAGCGACCAATGAAGCGGTGGCGCCCGCCAGGATAGAGCAGGCGAACGGCCGTCACCGGCTGGTTCTGATTCCAGGTGCGGCGCTCGACGAGCAGGCATGGCTCGCCCTGCTCGATCTCCAGCAACCCCGACTCCCGTTCGCCCGCCGCCACCGCGCTGATCGCGTGCTCGGCCTGCGACCAGAGACTGTGTTGCAGCAACCAGTCGCCGGGAGGCGTCGTCTCGAATCGTTCGGCCGCGGCTGCGGGCACGGTCGCGAGATGAATCACCCGCTCCTCCAGCACATGCGGCTGCCCGCCGCTGCGATGCAGGGTCACGAGATGGGCCACCTGTTCCGAGCGCTTCAGTTCGAAGCGCGCAGCGACTTCAGGCGAAGGCCGTGCGTCCCGCCGCGACAGAATCTCGAAGGAATAGTCCTGCCCGAGCTGCCTTACCTCGTCGGGTATCGACAGGATGTCGAGCATGGCATGGCTTGCCGGCGGGTTCGCCACGATGGTGCCGGACCGCCGGCGCCGCGTGATCAACCCTTCGCGCGCCAGCTGCACCAAGGCGCGATGTACCGTCATGCGCGACGCGCCGAGCCGCTCCATCAGAGCGTGCTCCGGCGGCACCGCCGTTCCCGGAGGCCAGGCCCCATTCAGGACGAGATCCCGGATGGCACGGCGGATCTGGTCATAGACCGGGCCCGTGCCATCCAGCTTTACAGCCTCGATCCCGTTATCCGACATGACGACCCTTCAAGGACTCAGGCAAGCAGCCGACGCATCGTCGCGGCGAATCGGCTCGCGACAGCGGCGCGTGCGACATGGCGACCTTCGCTGACAACCTGCCGCCCGCCAACCAGGACATCGCGCAAGGGTAAGGCGTTGGCAGCGAAAATCGCGCTGTCGAGCACCGCCTCGCCACGCTTTCCGACCAAGGCAGGATGATCGGGATCGAGCGAGACGAGATCGGCGCGCTGGCCGACCGCAAGGCTTCCAATGGCACGGCCGCAGGCCTGCGCGCCGCCGACACAGGCCTTTGCCCAGAGTGCATGTCCCGTGGAGGCGTCGGCATCCGCCAGCAAGGCACGCCCGCGATCGCGCAGGCGCTGGGAGTATTCGAGTTGGCGCAGCTCGGCGCCGGCATCGATCTGGATGTTGGAATCGCTGCCGACACCGAAGGCCCCGCCAGCGGCCACGTAGCGCACGCCATCGAAGATGCCATCGCCCAGGCTAGACTCGGTGATCGGGCACAGTCCCGCGACAGCGCCGCTGCGCGCGATGGTGTCGCGCTCCGCATCCGTCAGATGGGTGGCGTGGATCAGGCACCAGCGCCTGTCCAACGCAATGCTGTCCGTCAGGAACTCGACCGGGCGACGCCCAGTGATCTTCAGGCTGTCCTCGATCTCGCGCATCTGTTCGGCGACATGGATGTGGATCGGTCCATCAGGCGCCAGGCCAAGCAGCCACTGCAGATCCTCAGGCGAGACGGCGCGCAGCGAATGCGGCGCGACGCCGAGCCGCGAATCCGGCAGAGCGCCGATCGCGACAGCGCTCGCCTCCATGAGCCGGGCAAAACTGTCGCGATTATTGATGAAGCGACGCTGGCCATGGCTCGGGGCCGCGCCGCCGAAATTGCCGAAACGATAGAGCACCGGCAGCAGGGTCAGGCCGATGCCGGTTTCCTCGGCTGCTGCCGCAACCGCCAGCGCCATCGCCGCGATATCGGCATGCGGCTGGCCGTCCTTGTCATGGTGCAGATAGTGGAACTCGGCGAGCGCGGTGAAGCCGCCCTCCAGCATTTCGACCATTGCCTGCGCCGCGATCGCCTGGACGTCGTCGGGATCAAGCCGGTCGAGGAAGCGATACATCACCTCGCGCCAGGTCCAGAACGAATCCGCCGTGGCGCCCCGCCGCTCAGACAGGCCCGCCATGCCGCGCTGGAACAGATGGCTGTGGAGGTTCGGCATGCCAGGCAGCGTCAGCCCGGCCAGGTGCAGGGCACCGGCCGGAGCAACCTCTCCCACGCTCATGGAGGTGATTGTCCCCTCCGCGATCGTGAGCGTCACGTTGTCGGCAAAGCCCTCCGGCAAGAGTGCCTGGGCGAGATGCAGGGTCGGGTATTGTGTCACGCTGGCTCCTCGCTCGATTTGCATATGCAAATGACACTTGCTAATTGCATATGCAATTGTCTAGCATAGTCGGATCGCAAACGAAGTCGAGAGGATGCGGATGGCCGCGGAACCTTCCCACTGCGACAGGATCTGGGTGAATGCCCGCCTCGCGACCATGGCGCCCGGCGCCGGCCAGCCCTATGGCGCAGTCGAAGACGGGGTCGTAGCGGCCCGCGACGGCCGCATCGTCTTTGCCGGCCCGCGCAGCGAGGCACCAACCCTGGACGCGCGCGAAACCGTCGACTGCGGCGGACGCTGGATCACACCGGGCCTGATCGATTGCCATACCCATCTCGTCTATGGCGGAGATCGGGCACATGAGTTCGAGCTCAGGCTGCAGGGCGCGAGCTATGAGGAAATCGCACGCGCCGGCGGCGGCATCCTCTCCACCGTCAAGGCCACGCGCGCTGCCAGCGAGGCCGAGCTCTTCGCCAGCGCCGACCGGCGCCTGGGCGCCTTGATCGCTGAAGGCGTCACGACCGTCGAAATCAAGTCGGGCTACGGGCTCGAACAGCAGGCCGAGCTGAAGCAGCTTGCGGTCGCACGGCAGCTCGGTCGCGAACGGCCTGTCACCGTCCGCACCACTTTCCTTGCCGCCCATGCCGTTCCGCCGGAGTTCACCGGCCGCTCCGGCGACTATGTCGACCAGATCACCGGGCCGATGCTCGACGCCGTGACCGCGCAGGATCTTGCCGACGCAGTCGACGTGTTCTGCGAGGGCATTGCCTTCTCGCCCGAGGAAACGGCCAGGGTATTTACCGCAGCCAGGGCCAAGGGGCTGCCGGTCAAGATCCATGCCGAACAGCTTTCCAATCTCGGCGGCGCCGCACTCGCGGCCGAACATGGCGCACTCTCGGCCGACCATCTCGAATATCTCGACGAGGCGGGCGTGATCGCCATGGCCCGGTCCGGAACGGTCGCCGTCATCCTGCCGGGCGCCTTCTACTTCCTGCGCGAGACGCAGAAGCCGCCGATCGACCTGCTCCGCAAGCATGGCGTTGCAATTGCGCTCGCGACCGACGCCAATCCCGGATCCTCGCCGCTGACCTCGCCGCTGCTGGTCCTCAACATGGCCTGCACGCTCTTCCGGCTGACACCCGAAGAGGCGCTGGCCGGGCTGACGCGCCATGCCGCCAAGGCGCTCGGCCTGCAGGACGAGATCGGCACGCTCGAGGCCGGCAAGCGCTGCGACCTCGCCATCTGGGAGATCGAGCGCCCCGCCGAACTCGCCTACCGCATCGGCTTCAACCCGCTTCACTCCCGCATCTGGAACGGCCAATGACCGCAACATTCTCCCTGAAGCCGGGCGAGGCCGCCCTGAAGCAATGGCGCGCCGTGATTGACGGCACCGCAGCCAAGCTGGATGGCGCAAGCGGGGCAGCGATCGCCTCCGCCCAAGCGATCGTCGACGATATCGTCGCCGCCGGAACCGTGACCTATGGCGTCAATACCGGCTTCGGCAAGCTCGCCAGCGTGCGCATCGCCGATGCCGACCTGGCAACCCTGCAGCGCAACCTGATCCTCTCCCATGCCGTCGGCACTGGCCCTGCCCTGCCGGACCGGATCGTGCGCCTGATCCTCGCCATGAAGGCCGCGAGCCTGGCGCGCGGGGCCTCCGGCGTACGCCCCGTCGTGGTCGAGGCGCTGGTCGGCGCGCTCGCCTCCGAGGCGCTTCCGGTCGTTCCCGCCAAGGGCTCGGTCGGCGCGTCCGGCGATCTTGCGCCGCTTGCCCATCTCACCGCGGCGCTGATGGGCGTCGGCGAGATCAGGCTGAAGGGCGAGACGCTTCCCGCAGGGGATGCCCTGGCCCGGATCGGCCAGAAGCCGCTCGAACTTGGGGCCAAGGAGGGTCTTGCGCTGATCAACGGCACGCAGGTCTCGACCGCGATCGCGCTGACGGCGCTCAGCGACATCGCCCGCGTCTTCGATGCGGCGCTGGTCACTGGCGCACTCTCCGTGGATGCGCTGAAGGGCTCCGACACGCCGTTCGACCCTCGCATCCAGGCGCTGCGCGGCCAGCCCGGCCAGATCCGGGTCGCGCAAACATTGCTCGCGCTGATCGCGAAGAGCGAAATCCGCGACAGCCATCGCTTCGGCGATACCAAGGTCCAGGATCCTTACTCCCTGCGCTGCCAGCCGCAGGTGATGGGGGCCGTGCGCGACCTCCTCGCCAATGCCGCCGCAACGCTTGCGATCGAGGCCAACGCGGTCACCGACAACCCGCTGGTGCTGGGGCCGGGCGAAATCGTCTCGGGCGGCAACTTCCACGCGGAGCCCGTCGCCTTCGCCGCCGACATCCTCGCCATGGGGCTGTGCGAGATCGGCAACCTGTCCGAGCGGCGCATGGCGCTGCTGGTTGACCCCGTGATGAGCGGCCTGCCTCCCTTCCTGGCCCGCGATGCCGGGCTGAACTCCGGCTTCATGATTGCGCAGGTCACGGCAGCCGCGCTGGCATCGGAGAACAAGCAGAAGGCCTATCCCGCCTCGGTCGACACGATCCCGACCTCTGCCAATCAGGAAGACCATGTCTCGATGGCGACGCATGGCGCCTATCGCCTGCTCGACATGGCCCGGAACACGGCCAGCATCATCGGCGTCGAGCTGATGGCCGCGGCGGAAGCGATCGAGCATCATCGCCCGATGAAGACGAGCCCGCGGCTGGAGCCGGTTCTGGCCCTGGTCCGGCAGCGTATCGCGCCGCTCGACGCGGACCGCTACCTTGCCCCCGACCTTGYGGCGGCGACAGAGCTGGTGCTCAGCGGCGCGATCAGCGATGCCGCCGGGCTCGACAGCTTCGCGGAGTTCTCGGCGTGATGAGCATGAACCCTTCCGAGATCGTCAACGTCACGCAAGGCGCCGGTCCGCTGGTCCTGTCGATGCCGCATCCCGGCACTGGCTTGCCGGAGGAGGTGAAGGTGGCGCTGAACGAGACGGGTCGTTCCGTGCCCGACACCGACTGGCATATGCGCCAGCTCTATGCGTTTGCCGAGCGCTTCGCACCGACRATCGTCGAGGCCGGGCTGTCGCGCTATGTCATCGACCTCAACCGCGATCCGTCCGGCGTATCGCTCTACCCCGGACAGGCGACGACGGAACTCGTGCCGACCACGACCTTCGACGGCGAGCCGATCTGGGCAAAGGCGCCCGACGAGGCCGAGATCGCGCGCCGTCGCGCCGCCTATTTCCAGCCCTATCACGACGCACTCGCAGCCGAGATCGAACGGGCCAAGGCCGCGCATGGTTTCTGTCTGCTCTGGGACTGCCACTCCATCAAGTCGGTCATTCCACGCCTGTTCCCGGGCACGCTGCCGCTGCTCAATCTCGGCACCAATTCCGGTGCGAGCTGCGCACCTTCGGTCCAGCACGCGGCCGATGCAGCGCTTGCCGGCTCGGGCTTCAGCCATGTCAGCAATGGCCGCTTCAAGGGCGGCTGGATCACCCGGCATTACGGCCAGCCGGCGCGGGATGTGCACGCGATCCAGATGGAAATCTCGCTGAGCGGCTATCTCACCGAGGAGACGCCGCCCTGGCGCTTYGACACGCCTAGGGCCGCCCAACTGCAAACCGCCCTCTCCGCCATCATCGAAGCCGCGCTCGAAGCGGCCAGAAAGCTGAAACCCTGACCCTGATCGGGCGGAAACAACGCATTCCGCATGTCCCGATCACGGTTTGAACGGAGCCATTCATGACCCGCATCGACAATAGCCGCGTCATCCGCAGCCCCAGGGGCAGCGAGCTCTCCGCCAAGAGCTGGCTGACCGAAGCGCCGCTGCGCATGCTGATGAACAATCTCGACCCCGACGTCGCCGAGAAGCCGGGCGAGCTCGTGGTCTATGGCGGCATCGGCCGCGCTGCCCGGACCTGGGAAGATTTCGACCGGATCGTCGGCGCGCTGCGCTCGCTCGAGGCCGACGAAACGCTGCTGGTGCAGTCCGGCAAGCCCGTCGGCGTGTTCCGCACCCATGCGGATGCACCGCGCGTGCTGATCGCCAATTCGAACCTCGTGCCGGCCTACGCGAACTGGGAGCATTTTCACGAGCTCGATAAGGCGGGGCTGATGATGTACGGCCAGATGACCGCGGGGTCCTGGATCTATATCGGCACGCAGGGCATCGTTCAGGGCACTTACGAAACCTTCGTCGAGGTCGGCCGCCAGCATTATGGCGGCAGCCTCAAGGGCAAGTGGATCCTGACCGGCGGTCTCGGCGGCATGGGTGGGGCCCAGCCGCTCGCCGCGACGATGGCCGGGGCCTCGATGATCGCCATCGAGTGCAAGCCCTCCAGCATCGAGTTCCGGCTGCGCACCGGCTATCTCGACGAGAAGGCCGACAGTGTCGACGAGGCGCTGGAGATCATCAAGCGCGCCCATGCGGCCGGCAAGGCCGTCTCGGTCGGTGTGCTCGGCAATGCGGCGGAAGTCTTCCCCGACATGGTCAGGCGCGGCATCCGCCCGGATGTCGTCACCGACCAGACCTCGGCCCATGACCCTCTGAACGGCTATCTGCCGGCCGGCTGGACGCTCGAGCAGTGGGAAGAGCGCAAGGAGCGCGATCCTGCCGGTACGATCGAGGCCGCCAAGAAATCGATGGCCGTGCATGTCCGCGCCATGCTGGATTTCCAGCAGATGGGCGTGCCGACGCTCGATTACGGCAATAATATCCGCCAGATGGCGAAGGATATGGGTGTCGACAACGCCTTCGATTTCCCCGGCTTCGTTCCGGCCTATATTCGCCCGCTGTTCTGCCGCGGCGTGGGCCCGTTCCGCTGGGCTGCGCTCTCAGGCGATCCGGAGGACATCTATCGCACGGACCAGCGCGTGAAGGAGCTGATGCCGGACGATCACCATCTGCATAACTGGCTCGACATGGCGCGCGAGCGCATCAAGTTCCAGGGCCTGCCGGCACGGATCTGCTGGGTCGGCCTCGGCGACCGGCACCGGCTCGGCCTGGCCTTCAACGAGATGGTGGCCAAGGGCGAGCTCAAGGCGCCGGTGGTGATCGGCCGCGACCACCTCGATTCGGGTTCGGTCGCTTCGCCGAACCGCGAGACGGAAGCGATGAAGGACGGTTCGGACGCCGTCTCCGATTGGCCACTGCTGAACGCGCTGCTCAACACTGCCGGCGGCGCGACCTGGGTCTCGCTTCACCATGGTGGCGGCGTCGGCATGGGCTATTCGCAGCATTCGGGCGTCGTCATCGTCGCCGACGGCACCCCGGAGGCGGCAAAGCGGCTGGAGCGCGTCCTTTGGAATGACCCGGCGACCGGCGTGATGCGTCATGCCGATGCCGGCTACGAGATCGCGATCGACTGCGCCAAGGCAAAGGGCCTGAAGCTGCCGGGCATTCTCGGCTGATCATGCGCATCATCCGCRCCAGCGCGTGCCGCACCATGCCGTGGAAGAACGGCGGCGGCACCACGACGGAGATCGCAGCGCATCCGCCCGGCGCCTCGTTGGACGGCTTCGACTGGCGGATCTCCATGGCCCATGTCGGGTCGGACGGCCCCTTCTCCGTTTTTCCCGGCATCGACAGGACCTTGTCGGTGCTGACGGGCCGGGGAATCGTCCTCGCCTTCGGCGAGGGCGAAAGCAAACGCCTCGAGCGGTCCACCGAGCCCTATCCGTTCGCGGCCGACAGGCCGGTCGAGGGGCAATTGGTGGACGGGCCGATCGACGACCTCAACGTGATGACCCGCCGCGGTCGCTGGCTGCACAAGGTAACGCGCTTCAGTGGCACTGGCCCGTTCCAGCTCGACCAGACGGGAGAACTCGTGGTCCTGGTCGCTCGCTCCGATGGCTGGACGATAGCGCGGCCCCCGCACCGGGAAATCCTAGCCACCGGGGACAGTGCCCTGCTGGAATCGGTCGAAGGCGTCGTCCTGACGAATCCTCACGACTCCGGCGAGATCTTCGCGATCGTGCTGTCGGCCGCTCCGCAGATCTGACGCGCGGCCGACGCTCCGATCATGCCTCCATGTAACTGCGCGTCATCGGCAAGGTGTCGAGCCGCTTAGCGAGCTGGAGCTGGAAGACGACAAGGCCATCGTGGCGGAAACTCGCTTCCGAAGCCGCCAGATAGAACTCCCACATCCGCGCGAAGCGCTCGTCATACATGTCCACCGCCTCCTTGCGCCGAGCGAGGAATCGCTCGCGCCAGGCCTTCAGCGTCTCGGCATAGTGAAGGCGCAGCACCTCGACATCAGTGATGATCAGGCCCTCGCGTTCGATTGCCGCCGTGATTTCCGACATGGCGGGAATGTAGCCGCCGGGGAAGATGTATTTGGCGATGAAAGGGTTCGTCGCACCTGGGGGCGTGGTGCGACCGATCGTGTGAATGAGCGCAGCACCGTTATCCGTGAGCAGCTCCGTAATCTTGCGAAAATAGGCACGGTAATAGCCCACGCCGACATGCTCGAACATACCGACCGAGACGATGCGGTCGAAGGGTTCCGCTAGCATGCGGTAATCCTGGAACTGGAAATCGACCGGCAGCCCCTCGGCGGCAGCCCGCTCCTGCGCGACGGAAAGGTGCTCCCGCGAGAGGGTGATGCCCTTCACCGAGGCACCGGTCTCGCGCGCGATGCTCAAGCCCAGACCGCCCCAGCCCGACCCGATATCGAGGACGCGCTGGCCCGGCTCGATCGCCAGCTTGGCGATGATGTGGTGCTTCTTGGCCGCCTGTGCGTCCACGAGCGAAATGTCCGGGCTCGGAAAGTAGGCGCAGGAATACTGCAGGTCTTCGTCGAGGAAGAGCCGGAAGAACTCGGTCCTGAGGTCATAGTGATGGGCGACGTTGCGTCTCGCCCAAGCCAGATTGTTGTTCTGGGTGATGCGCCTGATCGCCGTGCGGAATTGCGTGAGAGGTCGCGTCCACGCGGTCAGTTCCTGTCGCGATGCGCCGGCGATCAGAATGTCGAGAAGGTCGTAGAGACTGCCACGCTCGACGACGACACGCCCGTCCATCACCGCCTCGCCAAGAGCAAGCTCTGGATTCAGCGCCAGTTTCAACTCGGTCGGCCGGTCGAGAATACGCATCGTCGGCCCAGGACTTCTCCCGGCGCCGACGGAGCGCTGGGATCCGTCGGCGAAGACAACATCGAGCCGGGATTTCCCCACCAGCCGAGACAACATCGATTCAATGAGCGCGCGCAAGGACGTCACTCCGTCAGCGAACTCCCCTTCGCCAAAAAAATGGCAATGGAGCCCCTTCAGTGCAACACCTTCAACCTGGGAGTGCAACAGGGGCCTGACTTCAGTGCATGGCGGCGGAGGCTCGGCTCCGCCGCCGAATATTACCGCAACATCCCCATCGTTCGCGGCAGCCACAGCGTCAACTCGGGAATGAAGGTGATGGCGAAGAGCGCCAGGAAGAGCGGCACCAGCCAGGGCAGGATCGCCATGGTGGTCTGCTCGACCGAGAGTTTCGCCACCCGCGAAAGCACGAAGAGCACCATGCCGAGCGGCGGATGCAGCAGGCCGATCATCAGGTTCAGCGTCATGATCAACCCGAAATGGATCGGGTCGACGCCGAGCTTGAGGGCGATCGGCAGCAGGATCGGCACCACGATGGTGATCGCCGCAATGGTGTCGAGGAAGCAGCCGATGAAGAGCAGCAGCAGATTGACCAGGATCAGGAAGACCCATTTGTTCTGGGTCAGCCCGAGGATCAGGTCGGACAGGATCTGCGCCGTGCTCGAGACCGTCAGCAGCCAGGCGAAGATCGAGGCGGCTGTGACGATGAAGAGGACGGAAGCGGTCGTCTCGATCGTGTCGAAGGTCGCCTTGGTGAGTGTGCGCAGCGTCATCGAGCGATAGCGGACAAGGCCGAGGAAGAGCGACCAGATCACCGCCGCAGCGGCGGCCTCCGTCGGCGTGAACCAGCCCAGCGTCATGCCGCCGATCAGGATGACCGGCGTCATCAGTGCCATCACCGCCGAGAAGTCGAAATAGTAGTCGAGCGCCAGCAGGGCGACGAGCGCGAGCCCGATCGCGACATTCTCCGACAGGCCTGCCCAGACGAGCAGATAAGCCAGGACCGGGAAGCCAAGCACGACCAGAACCTCGATCCCGGCCGAGCCGATCTGGCGCAGCGAGAATTTGGCGTCGGAGCCCCAGCCGCGCATGCGGGCGAAGACGGCGACCGTGCCCATCATGAACAGCGTCATCACCACGCCGGGAATGACACCGCCAAGGAAAAGTGCACCGATCGAGGTGTTCGACATCATGCCGTAGATGACGAAGGGCAGTGAAGGCGGAATGATCGGCCCGAGCGTCGCCGAGGCCGCCGTCACGCCGACGGCAACATCCATGGGATAGCCATGGTCCTTCATGGCCTTGATCTCGATCGTGCCGATGCCCGCGGCATCCGCGATCGCCGTGCCCGACATGCCCGAGAAGATCACCGAGCCGATGATGTTGACCTGGGCTAGGCCGCCGCGCATCCAACCGACAAGCGCGACCGCGAAGGCATAGATGCGACCGGTGACGCCGGCGATGTTCATCAGATTGCCGGCAAGGATGAAGAACGGCACCGCCAGCAGCGGGAAACTCTCGACGCCGGCGATCATCCGCTGCGCCATGATGACATCGGGCACAGTGCCGGAAATGACGATGAAGGCGAGAGAGGCGACGGCCATGGAGATGGCCACCGGCACGCCGAGGATCATCAGGCYGAGGAAGGTTCCGAGCAGGATGAGCATGCCTCAGGCCTCCGAGCCGTCGAAGGCCGAAGGCCGTTCCAGCACGGAATAGCCGCGTCGTGCATTCTGCCAGGCGACCTGGATCGAGCGCAGCGTCATCAGAGCGAAGGCAATGACGACGGCATTGAAGACGATCGACTTCGGAAACTGGATCGTCGTCATCATCTCATCGGGGATGAGCGACGCATATTTGTACATGAGCCAGGTGGCGTAGCCGAAGAAGACGATCCGCAAGAGATCGACGCCCGTCGACAGGATCCGCCCCATGCCGGGCGACAGGTAGCGGTAGATGAAATCGACCTGGATGTGGCGCGAGGCCCGCACGCACATCGAGGCGCCGAGGAAGACGACGACGATCAGCGCGTAGATCGCGATCTCTTCCGTCCAGGCGTAGGAATCGTTCAGGACATAGCGCGTGAAGAACTGCAGCACGACGCAACCGACCATCAGCCAGAAGGCGGCGAGCGTCACCCAGTCCTCGACGCCATAGCCGCTCAGATCGGCAGGCGGTGGCGCCTCGTCGAAGACATGCGCGATTTCCTCGCTGGTGACGGGGATGTGGATCTCCTGCGGGGTCTCGCTCGACATCGACGGCCTCGGCTCGGCGTGAGGACAAAAAAGGGCCGGTCAAAGACCGGCCCGATGCGACGGATCAGATCACTTGATCGCCTGGATGCGTTCCCAGTCGGCCTTGCGGTAGCCGAACTGCTCGAAGCTGACATTCTTCTGTACGGCAGCGAGGAAGTCGGCCTTGTCGATCTCGGTGACCGACAGGCCCTTGTCCTTGAAGACCTGCACGAGCTTGACCTCGTCGGACTGGATCTTCTTGGTCGCACGCTCGGCAGCCTCCTGCGCGACGTCGGTGAAGATCTTGCGGTCTTCTGGCGAGAGCTTGTCCCAGAGCTGCTTGGAGACGACCGTGTTGAGGTGGTCGACGATATGTCCGGTCAGGACGATGTGCTTCTGCACCTCGTAGAACTTCTTCGCCTCGATCGTGTTGAGCGGATTCTCCTGCGCCTCGACCGTACCGTTCTGGAGCGCGAGATAGACCTCGGCGARGGCGATCGGCGTCGTATTGGCGCCGCAGGCGCGTGGCATGGCGAGATAGGCCGGCACGTCCGGCACGCGGATCTTCAGCCCCTTCATGTCCGCGCAGGTCTTGATCGGCTTGTTCGCGGTGGTGTGGCGCGTGCCGTAATAGGTGACGGCCAGGATCTGGTGCCCGCTCTTCTCCTGATAGCCCTTCGCCATCTCCTTGAAGACGTCGCTCTTCACGTAGGCGAGGAGGTGGTCCGGGCCGCGGAAGATGAAGGGATAATAGGTCACGCCGATCGGCGGATAGGCGCGGGCCGCGAAGCTCGAGCCCGAGATGATCATGTCGACGGTGCCCAGCGTCAGGCCCTGGTTGATGTCGGTTTCCTTGCCGAGTTGCGAGGCCGGGTAGACCGTGATCTCGTATTTGCCGTTGGTGCGCTTCTTGATCTCGTCCGCAGCCCAGACCGACTCGGTGTGGAACGGCTCGGATGTCTCGTAGACATGCGCCCATTTCAGCTTGGTCTGGGCCTGGGCCGGCGCCCCGGCAAGAACGAGGCCGGCGGCAAAGGCTGCAGCCAGTGTCAGATAGCTCTTCATCAGGTGTCCTCCCATGGACTCGAAGATCGTTGCTTGGCGTCAATTCTTGCTGGCCGGGCAGGAGTTGACGCTCTCCTKCCCGCTTGAAACCCCTTCACCGAAACTCTGCGAAAAACGCTCCTGCGAGCAGCGCAGGTGCCGGCGCATCGCGGTGCTGGCGGCCTCTCCCGATCCAGCGGCCAGCGCATCACGGATAACCCGGTGCTCGGCGACGGCGGTGCGCCAGGATGTCTCGTTCTCGAAGTAGCTCGCGAGTTGCTGGAAATACGGATTGATGCGCTGATCGAACAAGGTGCCAACAAAGCGCGCCAGAACGGAGTTCCCCAGGATTCCGGCGATCGCGACATGGAAGGCGCGGTCGAGCGCGACGAGTTCGTCGCTCGGCAATCCGGGAGCCTCCATTCCGCACAGGATTTCCTCGAGGCGCGCGAGATCCTCGCCCGTTGCCTGCCCTCCCGCCTCGGCGCAGATCGCGCTCTCCACCAGCTCGCGGGCCTTCAGGACCTCGAAAGGCCCCTCGGGCGCATCATCGGAGACAAGGATGGCGCTGGGAACCGGACGTGGCGGATCGATCACGTAGACGCCGGAGCCCATGCGGATACGCACCCGCCCCTCGACCTCGAGCGCGATCAAGGCCTCGCGCACTGAAGGACGAGAGACGCCGAGCTTTTCCGCGAGTTCCCGCTCAGGTGGCAGGCGTGCGCCAACGGGAAACTCCTGCCGGTCAATGAGATGACGCAGCTGATCGGCGATCTGACGATAAAGGCGCGGCGACTCGACGGCTTCGAGCGGCACGTGTCACTCCCCGGTCCATCCCCTGCCTCGGCAGTACCGAGGTCAATTTGGCCATGTGGTCAGGCCAATTTTGGAGAAGAAACCATCGTAGCGACCGGCATGTCAATGAGCCTTCGCAGGCAGGCGCCTTCCGTTCCAGCGATGGCCCTGCCCCTGCCGTTACGCCCCGTACCAGCAGCTCGGTCTTTCAGAACGCCAGCGGCCGATGGTACGGCTGAGTGCGACCAAGGTCGCGGACTTTGGTTTGTCGATTTGTCCGACCATGGTCTCTCCCCGCAGTCCGGCCTCATGGGTATAATTGTTGAGGCGGCTCGCACCCATTGGCCAGATGCGGGGAGGCGGACATGTATCTTCCGCGCGAGACCACCGGCGTCCTGTTGAAGGAAGCTGAGCGCGCTCTGGAAAACCGGCTCGAGATCGTCAGAGCCCTCGCCTTGGGGCAGATCACCAAACGCGATCTGCTGCGCTGGGGATATTTCGCGACCGGCGGGCTTCTGATCGCGAGGAACGGGCTCGGCCGGTTCGTCGGTAGCGCCTATGCCGACAGCGTGCCGCGCAGCCCGACTTTCGGCGCAGTCAAGTTCCAGACGCCGATGCCGCGGGCCGAGCTTCAGAGGCCGGTCCCGCTGCTGCGCCTGCCGAATGGCGATGCGGCCTGGCAGACGGGTGGGGGCGGTACGGAACTGGCCGCCAGGAGCTTTTCCTATCACACCGACTTCACCAATTCCGGCGGTGCGGTCTTCCGCAATCCGGTGACCGGTGTCGGGCCGTTCGAGGGGCGGCCGCCCGGCGAGTTCTTCGCGCATCAGCGCTGGGAGGAGCTTTACCCGAAGGTGGGCTATCTGCTGTCGGTCGGACAGGTCCGACCGGGCAGCAAATTCGGCCAAGGGCTGCCGGACCAGAACGCGAACTCCGTCTGGTCCTTCGGCCCCCGGCAGCCTGGGCAGACGGGGAATGCCGCCGGCCTGCGCACGGGGTTGGCGAGGCCCGTTCTGATCAAGGCCCGCTACGGCGAACCGATCCTCACGCGAATCTACAACGACCTGCCGGTCGACCGGGCCATCAATGGCGGATTCGGGCGCAACGAAAGCTCGGTTCACCTTCACAATTCGCATAACGGCGCCGAGAGCGACGGTGCCTGCAACGCGTTCAATTTCCCCGGGACTTTCTATGACTATCACTGGGCAATGGCCATGGCGCGGCGCGATTTGCCGAGCGTCTGGCCGACCAGCGACCGCGACTTTGCGCGCAAGGCCTCGGGACCCGACGATGGCAACGGCCTGGTTCAGGTCCCGGGCGATTTCCGGGAGATCCAGGGCAGCCTCTGGTTCCACGACCATCGCTTCTTCTTCACGGCGCAGAACGTCTACAAGGGCATGTTCGCTGTCTTCAACATCTACAGCGGCCCTGATCGAGGCCGCGAAGATCTCGATGACGGCATCAACCTGCGGCTGCCGAGCGGCTCGCAGCTCAAATGGGGCAATGTCGATTTCGACATCAACCTCGCGATCTCGAACCCGGCCTTCGACGCCAATGGGCAGCCCCGGTTCGACATCTTCGACACCGATGGCTTCCTGGGTGACATCCTGTTGGTCAACGGCACCTATTATCCGTATTTCGAGGTGCTGCCGCGACGTTACCGCTTCCGCCTCCTGAACGTCTCCGTCGCGCGCTTCATCAAACTGGCACTCGGGGTCAACAAGAGTGCTCGCTTCTCGCAAGCCACCAAAGTTCCGTTCTACTTCATCGCCAATGACGGAAATCTGGTTGTCAGTCCGATCGCCCTGACCGAGCTGGACGAGCAGGGCGTTGCGGAGCGCTACGACATCGTTGTCGATTTTTCCGCCTTTGCGCCAGGCGACAGCATCTATCTGGTGAACCTGTTGCAGCAGACCGACGGGCGCCGGCCAGACGGCGCCGTCTCGATCGACAGGGCACTCAAGGCTGGCGGTGACGATCCTTGTGTCGGCCCCTTCCTTGAGTTCCGGGTCGTGAATTCGCTGCAAAGCGTCGACAATCCCGGCAAGATCTACAATGCCAGCAATCCGCTCGACAAGGATCGCAGCGTCAATTTCACCGATCCCGAGTGGCGGTCCGGCGCCAAGACCCTGACCAGTCAAATCCCGATCGTCGCGCCAGTGCGTGAGCGGACCCTTGAATTCGGCAGGTCAGGGGGTGGAGATTCTCGCAATACTGCTGACGGGCAATGCATCCCCGATTGCGGCAATGCCGATTCCTTTCCCTGGACCATCAAAGTCAACGGCCAAGCAGCGCACTCGCTCAACGCCAACCGCATCTCCCTCCTGGTCCCCAAGCCGGGCGAGGTGGAGCACTGGACCCTCGTCAATGGCGGGGGCGGCTGGGACCACCCGATTCACCTTCATTTCGAGGAAGGCGTCACCATCGACCGCGGCGGAGCTGCCATTCCCGCAACGGAGCGCCTTGTACGCAAGGATGTCTGGCGCCTGCGGCCCTCGRGCAAGGTGAAATTCCAGGTGCGGTTCGGGGAGTTCGGCGGGGCCTATGTGACCCATTGCCATAACGCCACCCATGAGGATGCTGCTGCGGCTCCAGCTCCTGACGCCTCCACCCGGAGATCCGAACTTCAAGGGCCAGCCGCAATATGTGGTGACACAGACGCCGATCCCGACGCCGAACGGCGTGACCTTCAAGCAGCCCGAAATTCTACCTGAAGGAGATCCCCGGAAACTCAGAGTTGCAGGATCTGCACGCTCCTGACCAAGACAGGGCGACCGATCGCCGGAGCTCCGCTGCACAAGATCGCGGGCTAAGCCGCGCTCGCCATCACCTCTGCCCGGATCTCCTCGACCAGCCGCTCCTTGAGCGCGACGAATTCCGGGCTCGTCTTGATCGTGTAGGGCCGCGGATGCGGGAGGTCGACCGGGATGTCCGCCTTGACGCGTCCCGGCCGGGCGCTGATCACCACGACGCGCGAGGCCATGAAGATCGCCTCCTCGACGTCATGGGTGACGAAGAGCACGGTCTTCTGCTCACGCTCCCAGATGCCGAGCAGCATTTCCTGCATCAGGGCGCGTGTCTGGTTGTCGAGCGCGCCGAAGGGCTCGTCCAGCAACAGGATCTTTGGATCATTGGCGAGGGCACGCGCGATCGCGGTGCGCTGCTGCATGCCGCCCGACAGCTGCTTGGGGAAATGGTTCTCGAAGCCCTTGAGACCGATGCGTCCGGCCCAGTCGACGGCGATCCGCAGCCGCTCCGCCTCCGGCACGCCCTTCTCGCGCAGGCCGAAGGCGATGTTCTGCGCCACGGTCAGCCAGGGAAAGAGGGTATAGCTCTGAAAGACGAAACCGCGATCCGCACCGGGCCCTGTCACCGTCTCGCCATCGAGCAGGATGCGCCCTTCCGTCGGCGTCTCCAGCCCGCCGATCATGCGCAGCAAGGTCGACTTGCCGCAGCCGGAGGGGCCGAGAATGGTGATGAAGTCGTTGTCGGAGACGCTGAGGGACGTCGGCATCAGCGCCCGTGTCGCCTGCCCACCGTGACGCGCGGGGAAGGATTTTCCGACATTGTCGATGATGAGCTTGCTCATTTCGCGGCCCAGGGGAACAGGCGCTGATTGACCGCCTTGAACAGGAAATCCGAGATCAGCCCGATCAGGCCGATGACGATGATGCCGAAGATGATCTGCCCGGTGTTCAGCAGCGCCTGGCTGTCGGTGATCATGTGGCCGATGCCGGAGGAGGAACCGATCAGCTCGGCGACGATGACATAGGTCCAGGCCCAGCCCAGCACCATGCGCAGGATCTCGGCGATCTCGGGCGCAGCATTGGGCAGCAGCACGCGCATCACCACGGAACGGTCGCTGGCGCCCAGCGTATAGGCGGCATCGACGAGATCGCGCCGGATCGAGCCCACCGCGACGGCGATCATCAGGATGATCTGRAAGAMCGAGCCGATGAAGATSACSAGCAGCTTCTGCGTCTCGCCGATGCCGGCCCAGAGGATCAGCAGCGGGATGAAGGCCGAGGCCGGCAGGTAGCGCGCGAAGGAGACGAAGGGCTCGAAGAAGGCCTCGATCGGCTTGTAGGCGCCCATCAGGATGCCGAGCGGCAGCGCGACGATGACCGCGAGGATGAAGCCGCCGAGGACACGCCAGATCGTCATGCCGATATCGAACGCGAAGCCGTATTCGACGAGCAGCTTGTAGCCCTCGCCGACCATGGTCAGCGGATCGGCCAGGAAGAGGCGCTGGACATAGCCGCCGAAGGTCGCGACCGACCAGAGCGCAACGAAGAGTACGAAGAAGCCGAGCCCCAGCGCGACGCGGGACGGGACGGAAACGGGCTGAAGCGGCTTCATCGTCAAATCGCCCGCGAACGCCAGGCCGAGGCCAGTTCCTGCCAGGGTTCGACCGACCAGAAGCCCGAGGCCGCGCCGGAGGTCGATGGCAGCACGAAAGTCGCGCAACCCGCGACATCAACCAGCTGGCGGCCATAGCCGATGGCAGCACTGGATTGACCCAGCACGGCCTCGGCCGCCCGCTTGCCGTTGAAGGCGATGAAGGCCGGAGCCGTCGCACGCATCTTCATCAAGAATCCTTCAACATCGAAATGAGCACGAACGAGCGCGGCATCCGGCCCGGAGGTCGCTTTCGCGACGTCGGTGAGACCAAACCCATAGTCGAGCAAGTGAGGAAAATCCTCAGGCCTGAATTGCCGGGGAAGAAGGCCGATGGTGTGAAGCACCCGCCAGAACTTGTTCCCCGGTCCGGCGTAATAGGCGCGCCGCAAGGCTGAGGCGCGCCCGGCCTGAGTGCCGCAGAAGACGATTCCCAGACGTGGCGCAAGCACGTCCGGCAGGATCGTCACATCGCACCGCCCGAAACGAAGCGCGTATCGACCAGCGTGGTGATATCGGGCTTCGACTTGATCAGGCCGATCTCGAGCAGCAGGTCGGCCGCCTTGGTGGTGAAGGCCTGCCATTCCCCGGAGAAGAACTTCTTGTTGCCCTCGGCATCCGACCAGCGCAGGAAGCCGGCGGATTTGCCGAACTGCTCACCGGACTGCTTCACGTCGGCGCCCATGATGCCATAGGCCTTGGCCTGATCGGCCTTGATCAGTTCGAGCGCCTCGAAATAGCTCTTGGTCAGCCCCTTCACGGCAGCCTCGTTGCCCGCGATGAAGGCCGGCGTGCAGCCGAAGGTGTCCATCACCATCGGATAATCGAGCGTGGTCGCGATGATCTTGCCGGCATCCGGCTTGTCGCGCACGGCAGAGAGATAGGGCTCATAGGTCATGGCCGCATCATTCTGGCCGGCGATGAAGGCCTGGGCCGCCGGGCCGGGCTCCATGTTGACCACGGTCACGTCCTTGACCGACATGCCGTTCTCCTTGAGGAACCAGGCGAGCGCGAAATAGGGCGACGTGCCGGGCGCAGAGGCAGCAACCGTCTTGCCCTTCAGATCCTTGATCGAGCCGGTCGCGCTACGCACCGCCATGCCGTCGGCGCCATAGCTCTTGTCGAGCTGGAAGAGCTGCTTGGTCTTGATCCCGGCGGCGTCCCAGACGATCCAGGTCTCGACAGTCGTGGCGGCGCACTGGATATCGCCGGAGGCGATGGCAAGGTGACGGTCCTTCTGCGGGATCTTCTTGATTGACACATCGAGGCCATTCTTGGCGAAGATGCCGGCCTCCTTGGCCAGCACCAGGGGCGCGAAACCGGTCCAGCCGGAAATGCCGATCGAAACCTTGGTCTGCGCCTGTGCGCCCGTGGCAGCCAGCAGCGCCGCGAAGCCAAGTCCGGCCGCGGCTCCGATACGCTTCAAACCTGTCATGTCGAAACCCTTCCCCTGGTTGATGTCGTTCGCGCCCGTGAGACTTAAAGCCCATCGCCTCATCCGAAGCGGGATGCAACCTTCATTCCAAGGCAGGTTAAATGCATATGCAAAACCGTCAAGGCGGCGATCAGTTTCCTGAACGAAGGTGATAAATTTCTCTTGTTTGACACCGGACGAGGGTTCCGTTCCCTTCGCAGGGTCCTGCGCGCCGCGCATCTCCCAAGAGGTCCTTCCAGAATGAACGGCGCCGACCGCCTTTGCGATACCCTCCTCGTCAATGACGTGGATGTCTGCTTTGCCAATCCCGGCACCTCCGAAATGCATTTCGTCGCGGCGCTCGACCGCAAGCCGGAGATGCGCTGCGTACTCGGCTTGTTCGAGGGTGTGGTGACCGGTGCGGCCGACGGCTACGCCCGCATGGCCGACAAGCCGGCGGCGACGCTGCTTCATTGCGGCCCCGGCATGGCGTCCTATGCCGCCGCCATGTCGCTGCCGGGCGTAACCACCGTGATCCTTCCGGCGGATTGCGCCTGGGGCAGCGTCGCGCCGGCCAAGCTTGCGCCGGTCGCGGTGCCCAAGCTGAAATCGGTCGATATGACCGCCGTGAAGGAGGCCGCAGCCGCCCTTCGCAAGCACGGCAAGCGTGCCGCCCTGATGATGACCAATATGGCTTTGCGCGAAGGCCCGATGGCGATGGCGGCGCGGATCTGCGCCGTCACCGGCGCGCGCGTTTTCGGCCAGATGTCGAATGGCCGCATCGAGCGCGGCGTCGGCCGTGTCGCCCTGCCGAAAGTGCCCTACCCGGTCGATATCGCGCTCGAGGCGCTCAAGGATATCGACCTTTTGGTTCTGGTCGGCGCCAAGGTGCCGGTCGGCTTCTTTGCCTATCCGGGCAAGCCCGGCCGCCTGATCCAGGACAGCTGCGCGGTGGTGACGCTGGCCGAGATCGGCGACGACCTGCCGCTCGCGATCGAGGCGCTGGCCGATGAGCTTGGCGCGCGCCAGAGCCAACCGCTCTATGTCGCGGAGCCTCGCAAGGAGGTTGCTGCCCTGCCGACCGGCGCGCTCGACGCCGACAAGGTCTGCACGATCGTGGCGACGCTGCTGCCCGAGAACAGCATCATCTGCGACGAGTCGGTCTCATCGGGCCGCGTCTTCTACCAGCAATGCCACAACGCCCCGCAGCACGACTATATCCAGCTCACCGGCGGCGCGATTGGCGAGGGCATTCCACTCGCGATCGGCGCAGCGGTGGCCTGCCCGGACCGCAAGGTCATCGGCATGCAGGCCGATGGCTCCGGCATGTATACGGTTCAGGGCCTGTGGACACAGGCGCGCGAGAATCTCGACGTCGTCAYGGTGGTCTTTGCCAACCGGACCTACCAGATCCTGCATGGCGAGATGCGCGCCGTCGGTGTCAATGATTTCGGCCGCAACGCCAAGCTGATGCTCAATCTCGACGAGCCGGCGCTCGACTGGGTCTCGATGGCGCGCGGCATGGGCGTCGAAGCGGGCCGCGCGACCACCGCCGAGGAATTCACCAAGCTGTTCCAGGGCGCATTGTCCCGGAAGGGACCGTTCCTGATCGAGGCAGTGATCTGAACTTCGCCTGGCGCGGAGGCCGGGCTTGCCCCGGCCACCGCGCCCTATTGTGGCTTCAAGGCGTGATGCCCGGCCCAGGGCCGGACATCACGAGGGCGCCGTCTTCAGGCGCCAAAGCCGGTCAGGAAGCCGTCGAGGCAGCCGCCGATCGCCTCGATCGCATAGCCCCCTTCCTGCACCACCAGGGTCGGCAATCCCATGGCCTTCACCTGCCGCCCGATCGTTCCGAAATCGCAAGCCTCGAGCTTGAGCACACCGATCGGGTCGTCCTTGTGCGCGTCATAGCCGAGCGCGATGACCAGCGCCTCGGCGCCGAAGTCACGGATGGCCTTGCCGGCACGATCGACGGCGGCTTCCATTTCGGCGCCGCCCGCGCCATGGGCGAGCGGCAGGTTGATATTGAAGCCCTCGCCCGCACCGTTGCCGCGCTCGTCCGCATACCCGGTGAAGAAGGGATAATAGTTCACCGGGTCGGCATGGACCGAGATCGTCAGCACATCCGAGCGGCGGTAGAAGATCTGCTGCGTGCCGTCGCCATGATGCGCATCGACATCAAGGATCGCGACCTTGCCGAACTTGGAGCGCAGGCGCTGGGCCGCAACCGCCGTATTGTTGATGTAGCAGAAACCGGTGGCGCGATCGGCACGGGCATGGTGGCCGGACGGGCGGCAAAGCGCATAGACCGCGTGCTCGCCGGCCAGGATGGCGTCAGCACCTGAGACCGCCGTCTCGGCCGAGCGCAGTGTCGAGGTCCAGCAGTGCTCGCCGACCGGCACGGAGAGATCGCCGAGGAACCAGCCGAGCTGGCCCATCAGGCCGGTTGGCCGACAAGGCGAACGCATGTCCTCATCGACCCTGCCGCTCCAATAGGGGAAAGTGTTGGGCCACGCTTCGGGGCCACGCTCTGGCAGTTGGACCCAGCGCTCCCACAGCGTCTCGAGGAAGCGGACGAATTCCTCGCTGTGCACGGCCAGGATCGGGTCGACGCCGTGAGCGCCGGGGCGCTCCGGCGTGATGCCATGGCGGGCGAGCGCGCCCAGCAATTGCTCCGTGCGTTCCGGCAGATCCTTCGGCGCGACAACGCGGCCGAAGCGCATGTATTGCTGCGGATCGTGAAGCGACTGGTCCGGGTGATAGAAGGCGCGCATGCGGAAACGGTCCTCGGATTGTTGATCTGCACCATCCCCTCGACGGTGCGCGAGCTTGCAATGACATGCTTAGCAAGCGCCGGGCGCGTGGTCAGGCCGCAGCCACGCCGCCCCGGTCTGCATCCATGGCGGGTTCGGCCGGCTGCAAGCCTGACTGCTGGCTCAGCCACGGCACCCGATGCGCCGGGACCGGACGGGAATAGCGATAGCCTTGCGCGAAGCTGCAGCCGCACTGGCGCAGGAAGGCCTCCTGCTTCCGTGTCTCGACGCCCTCCGCGATCAGATCCAGCTTCAGGTCGGCCGCGAGGTTGATGATCGCGCGCACGATGGCAGCATCCTCCCCACCCTCGTCGAGATGGCGGACAAATCCGCGATCAATCTTGATGACATCGACGGGGAAGCGCCTGAGATGGGTCAGCGACGCATAGCCGGTGCCGAAATCGTCCAGCGCGACGGAGACCCCGCGCTGGCGAAGCGTCTTCAGCGCGCGCTCGGCATCCCCGGCCGCGCGGGCCAGGAGCACCGTCTCGGTGACTTCGACGCCAAAGCAGGATGTCGGGACGCCCGCCTCTGCCAGCTGGGCCAGCAGCTTCTCCGAAAACTGCGGATCGCGGAACACCGCTGGCGCGAGATTGACCCAGACCCGCGGGACCGTGATCCCCGTTGCCAGCCAGTTGCTCAGATCGGCAATCGCCTTGCGCAGGATGACATCGCCGATCGCAGAAGCGGTCTCCGGATCTTCCAACCCATGGACGAACGCGGCTGCCGGTACGATCCCGCGTTCCGGATGGCGCCAACGTGCCAGCGCCTCAAGGCCATCGATGGCGCCAGTGACCAGTGAAACCTGCGGCTGATAGAAGGGCAGGATGCGGTCCTGCGCCAACGCCTCGGCCAATTCGCGGCAAATGGCGACGCGCGCGTTCATCGCCTCGCGCATGCCGCTGTCATAGACCACCGCCATGTTCCGGCCCAAGGCCTTGGCGCGATAGAGCGCGAGATCGGCATCCTTCATCAGCTCGATCGGAGCGCTATCATGCTGTGGCGCAAGCGCGATGCCGAGACTGGCGCGAGAGGAAATCGCGTGTCCGAGATGGCTGAGCGGGCCACGCAGCGCCGTCAGCAGCCGTTCCGCCTTGGCCTGAGCCTCGGGCACGTCCATCGTCTCGGTCGAGAGCACCACGAATTCGTCGCCGCCCAGTCGCGCGACGAGATCTCCGGGGGCCGTATGGCGCAGGAGGCGCGCGGCCGCTTCGTTCAGCAGGGCATCTCCGGCATCGTGCCCAAGCGTGTCGTTGACCGATTTGAAGTCGTCGAGATCGACCAGGAACAGGCTCACGGTCTCGCCATCGCCGAGATCCGCCAGGGCTTCCTGCAGACGCTCCTGGAAGAGCAGGCGGTTCGGCAGGCCCGTCAGAGCGTCATGCGTCGCCTGCCAGCGAACATGCGCTTCGGCGGCCTTGCGCTCGGTGATGTCGACAATGCCGGCGACGATCGTCGAGGACTGGCCCATCGACAAAGAGGTCGCGGTGATCAATGCGTCGCGGCTCGTGCCGGATCCGTCACGGATCTCGGCCTCGAACTCGCCGACATGCGCGCCGCGAAGCAATTGCCGGGTCAGGCTGCGCCGGCTTTCAGCATCGACGAAGACATCCGGCACAGCCACCTCGCGCAGATCGCCTCCCGCTCCCTTGCCGAAGAAGCGCAGCGCCGCGTCATTGGCCCGCACGAAGCGCCCATCCGCCACCGATGCGACGACGAGCGGGATCGGCACGGCCATGAAGAGGCGCTCGATCATGGCGCGGCTCTCGTCGAGCTCCTCCTTTGCAGCCCGCTCTGATTGGGTCGCAGTCCATTCCAGCCGCCTCAGGCGGTTGGCGTGGATCACGACCAGGCCGAGCGCGAAGTTCAGCATCGCCAGCACGAGCACCAGCCCGACGAAGGTGCTGGGATAGGGGCCCGAACCGAGATAGCCGAGCAGCATGAGCAGGCTGGTGCAGACGCCGAGGATGAAGGTCCAGCGGAAGGATATCGGCGCCACCAGATAGAAGATGGAGGGCAGCAGCAACACGACGAAAAGCGCCAGATCGCTGCGCGAGCTGACCAGGAAGGCGACCGCCACGGCGCAGCCGACCTCCCACAGGACGGTCACGGCCTCGGCCTGCTTGAAGCGGGTAGCCCTGCGGATCAGGATCGCACAGAGAACCGACACCGCCACGACGGAGAGGCGTGCTGACACCGCGACGAGGAAATGCGGCGTCCCGAAGAAGCGCCAGTCGCTGACGAGGAAGAACGTGTTCAGCAGCGCCGAGATCAGGAAGATCAGTCGGCACTGCCGGAGGGTCTCCGGCAACCGGGCCGCCTGGAAGATCTCCTCCCGGTCGGAATCGCGGAATTCTCCACCAAATCGGAACAAACTGTCGCGTTGCATGCCGCATCGTTACGATGCGAAGGTCAAAACCGCGTTAAGGCAGCCGGAACTTGTTGCAGCGCAATGCGTCAATCGGGCGTGGCAAGCCCGGCTCGCGGCGCAATCAGAGCGGCGAATTCGCGTGCCAGTTCCGGGATGTCGAAGCGCCCGGGGCGGTACCAGTCGGTGGAGCCGTTGAGGGCGCCGAGCAGGAAGAGGCGCAGCGCCTCCGGCGAACGCTCTGCGGCGATCACATCGGCGGCCTGAAGCTCGGCGATCAGGAGACGCCAGACGTCCTCATAAGCGCGGCGAACCCTGYGCACGCTGTCCGGCACCGACATCGCGCCGAAGGCAAAGGCCTTGATGCTCGCCGAGGTGTAATCGCCATGGCCATGCAGCGCCGTCAGATGTGCGTGAATCGCGCATTCCAGCCGGGCACGTGGCTCGGCCCCCTCGGATCCCTGCAAAGCGGCAACCACCGCCTCCTGAACGAAGCGAACGCCGTCATTGACGACGGCCTCGACGATCTCCTCCTTCGACGCGAAGTGATAGTAGAGGCTGGCCTTGCGGATACCGACCGCCTCGGCGATCTCGCGCAGGGTGGTCTGGTGATAGCCACCCTGGCGCAGCAGGCGTGCAGCCGTGTCGAGGATCAGCCGGCGCGCGCCCCCTTCTACGGCACCGCGCTCCGCTTTCGTCGTCTGAATGCTCACAACCGCTTCGCCACCTCTTCCAGCATGACTTCGGTGGCCCCGCCGCCAATCGACTGGACCCGCGCATCCCGCGTCAGGCGTTCAATGGCGCTTTCGCGCATGAACCCCATGCCGCCATGGAACTGCAGGCAGGCATACATCACCTCGTTGACCAGTTCGCCGCAATACGCCTTGACCATAGAGACCTCGCGCGTTGCCTCAGCGCCACGGGCGTCGAGCCAGGCGGCGTGATAGACGAGCTGGCGCCCCGCCTCGACCTTGGCGGAGAGCATGGCGAGCTTCTGGCGGATGGCCTGCTTTTCCCAGAGTGGAGCCCCGAAGGCTTTGCGGGTGCGGACATAATCCAGCGTGAGATCGAGCGCAGCCTGCGCCTCGCCCATCGCCATCGCGCCGATGACCGTGCGCTCATTCTGGAAGTTGCGCATGATCGCGTAGAAGCCGCGCCCCTCCTGGCCGAGCAGGTTCGCGGCCGGGATGCGGCAGTCCTCGAAGACGAGCTCGGCGGTGTCGGAAGAGCGCCAGCCGTGTTTGTCGAGTGCGCGTGAGACCCGGAAACCGGGCGTTCCCTTCTCGACCAGGAAGATCGAGACCGATTGCGAGGGCCTGGCCGAGAGATCGGTCTTGGCGGCGACGCAGTAGAGATCGGCATGGACACCGTTGGTGATGAACATCTTGGCGCCGTTCAGGACATAGGTTTCGCCCTCGCGCCGTGCCGTGGTGCGGATGCCCTTCACATCCGAACCCGCGTCAGGCTCGGTCACCGCCACCGCGCAGATCGTCTTGCCGGCGATGATGTCCGGCATGTAGCGGTCATGCTGCGCCTTGCTGCCGGCATTGAAGACATGGACAGAGGCCATGTCGGTATGGACCAACGCGGTGATAGCAACGCCGGAGAAAGTCGAGCGACCAAGCTCCTCGGCCAGGATCACGGTCGCCAGCGTATCCATCTCCGAGCCGCCGAATTCGGCGGGGTAGCGGATGCCGAAGAAACCGAGCTCGCCCATCCGACGCAGCACCTCCCGCGGCACGAAACCGGCCTCCTCCCAGGCGAGCGCATGCGGCTTGATCTCGGTCTCGACGAAGCGGCGCAATTGATCGCGCAGCGCCTCGTGCTCCTCGGTGAAGTAAGGCGAGCGGCGCAGCTCTTCGTCGGTCCTGGGCCCCAGTCTGTCCACCGCCGTCATCGCACTCTCCCCGCTGCTTGACCTCTCGGCGCAAAGTCGCCTACCTAACGGACGGTAGGTGACTTGATCAACGAGATCAAGGGCGAGCGCCGAGGCGGGAGGAACCATGTCTGCAGGCTCCACGAGCGAAGCGCGCGCAAACGTGCCCCCGCCTCTCACCGAGATGCTCGCCACCCTGCGCGAGCGCCATGCCCTCGTCGCCAATGGCGGCGGCCCCAGAATGCGCGAGCGGCACGAAACGCGCGGCAAGATCATGGTGCGCGAGCGCATCGACCTGCTGCTCGACGCCCAATCCCCCTTCCTCGAACTCTCGCCGCTGGCAGCCTGGGGGCTCTACGGCAACGAGGTGCCCGGCGCCGGCATCGTCACCGGCATCGGCACCGTCTCCGGCCGTGCCTGCATGCTGATCGCCAATGACGCGACGGTGAAGGGCGGCTCGTTCTTCGCCGAGACAGTGCGCAAGCATCTCAGGGCGCAGGAGATTGCCGAGGAACATCGCCTGCCCTGCCTCTACCTGGTCGATTGCGGCGGGGCCTTCCTGCCGGAACAGGACCGGGTCTTTCCGGACCGCGACCATTTCGGCGGTTCCTTCTACAACCAATGCCGGATGTCGGCGGCCGGCATTCCCCAGATCTCGCTCGTCTTCGGCGGCTGCACCGCCGGCGGCGCTTATATTCCAGCGCTGTCCGACGAAGTGATCATGGTCAGGGGCACCGGGCGCATCCATCTCGGCGGCCCTCCGATCGTGAAGGCTGCGATCCACGAGATCGTCGATGGCGAGACCCTGGGCGGGGCCGAGATGCACACCCAAGTCTCGGGCGTCAGCGACCATCTGGTCGAAACGGAAATGGAGGGCCTCGCCAAGCTCCGCGAGATCGTCGGCTCGCTCGGCGAAATCGGCAGGCTGGGCGCAGCGCCCTACCCGTCCGTGCCACCGCGGCTCGATGCGGCCGAACTCGAGCACATCGTCCCGACCGACCTACGCAGATCCTATGACGTGCGCGAGGTGATCGCCCGCGTCGTCGACGACAGCAGCTTCAATGTCTTCAAGCCCGATTATGGCGCAACGCTCGTCACCGGCTTCGCCCGCATCCACGGTTACCCCGTCGGGATCATCGCCAATAATGGCGTGCTCTTCTCAGAATCGGCGCTGAAGGGCGCCCATTTCATCGAGCTCTGCGACCAGCGCCAGATCCCCCTGATCTTCCTGCAGAACATCACCGGCTTCATGGTCGGCACCGCAGCCGAACGCGGGGGCATCGCCAAGCATTCCGCCAAGCTGGTCTATGCCGTCTCGAATGCGCGCGTTCCCAAATACACCGTGCTGATCGGCGGCTCCTATGGCGCCGGGAATTACGGCATGTGCGGGCGCGGCTTCCGGCCACGTTTCCTGTTCTCCTGGCCGAATGCCCGTATCGCCACGATGAGCCCCGAGGTTGCAGCCACGGTCGTCACGGAACTGCGCCGCCAGAGCCTGAAGGGCGCGGCCGACGAGGCAACGATCGCCGAGCTCGATCGCAGGACGCGGGCCCAGTTCGAGGAGCAGAGCGACCCGTATTATGCGACTGCACGGCTCTGGGATGACGGGATCATCGAGCCGGCGCAGACGCGCGACGTGCTCGGCCTGTGTCTCTCGCTTGCCGCAGGCGAAGCGCGCGACACCTCCCCTCGCCCCGTCTACCGGATGTGACCGCCGCCATGTTCGAGAGCATCCTGATTGCCAATCGCGGCGAGATCGCCTGCCGCATCATCAAGACCTGCCGCCGTCTCGGCATCCGCGCCATTGCAGTCCATTCCGATGCGGACCGTGACGCGCTGCATGTGCGCCTCGCGGACGAGGCCATTTCCATCGGCCCGGCCCCCGCGCGCGACAGCTATCTGCGAGCCGACCGGATCATCGAGGCTGCACTGGCGACAGGCGCGCAGGCGATCCATCCCGGCTATGGCTTTCTCTCGGAACGGCTCGACCTGATCGCCGCCTGCGAAAAGGCAGGCATCGCCTTCATCGGCCCTTCGGCCACCGCCATCGCTGCCATGGGCGACAAGATCCGCTCCAAGCAGATCGCGCGCGAGGCCGGCGTGCCGGGCGTGCCCGGATATGACGGGGCCGACCAGTCCCGCGACGTGCTGAAGCGGGAGGCGTTGCGCGTCGGTCTGCCTGTCATGGTCAAGGCCTCTGCCGGTGGCGGCGGCAAGGGCATCCGCAAGGTCGAACGGGAGGAGGATCTCGATGCCGCCATCTCCGCGGCGGGCAGCGAGGCACAAGCCGCATTCGGAGACGGGCGCCTGCTGATCGAGAAATTCGTGACGCGCCCGCGCCATGTCGAGGTCCAGGTCGCGGGCGACAGGCACGGCGCCATCGTCCATCTCTTCGAGCGCGATTGCTCGGTGCAGCGCTCCAACCAGAAACTGATCGAGGAAGCGCCAGCCCCGAACCTGCGGGATGAGACACGCGCGGCCCTGCATGACTACGCCTTGAGGTTGTCGCGCGCGATTTCCTACGACAATCTCGGGACCGTCGAATTCCTTGTCGATGCCGTGACGCAGGAGGTGTTCTTCCTCGAGATGAACACCCGACTGCAGGTCGAGCACCCGGTCACCGAAGCGATCACCGGGCTCGATCTGGTGGAATGGCAGATCCGCATCGCGGCAGGCGAGCCCCTGCCGCTGGCCCAGGGCGAGATCCGCTGCTCGGGCCACGCCATCGAAGCCAGGCTGACGGCAGAGCGGGCGGACCACGGCTTCCGGCCCGATACCGGTGTGATCAGGCTGTGGCGGGAACCGCAGGCGGCGCGCGTCGACAGCGGCATCGCAGCCGGCAGCGAGGTCACGCCGCATTACGATTCCCTGCTCGCCAAGGTCATCGCCCATGCGCCCGATCGCACGAGCGCGGCCCAGCGGCTCGCCAGAGGGCTGGATGGGATGGTGATGCTCGGGCCGGCGACCACCCGTGCGTTCCTGGCGGATGCCCTGAGAACTCCGAGCTTCACGAGGGGCGAGGCCACAACCCTGTTCCTGAGCGAGAATTTCCCGGGAGGCTGGAAGCCGCAAGCCGTGCCGCAGGACCTGCTCAATGCGGTGGCGGCGGCCCTCTGGCTCACGGCGCGCGGGACCGAGCCCGACGGCACGCCATGGCATGCGCTCAAGGGTTTTCGCCTTCTCGCGCCTGCCGGAAGGCCGGCGACGACGCATCTGGCCATCGGAGCCGGCGCAGATGCGACGCGGCTCACTATCGAAACCCATGATGGCTTCCTGCGCGTCGCGTCAGCCGGTGGCCAACATGATATCGCGCTCCGTCGCGGTGGCTCGGACGCCGAGTGGGTGGTGGCCATGAGCGGGGCGAGCCAGATGGCATACGCCGTCTGCGACACCCAGGGTCTGCTCCTGCGCCTCGGCGGCTTCGAAGGCCGGATCGAGATCGCGTTCGCGATCGAGGCCGCAGCAGCGCGCCGCGATGCGGGCGGCGATTCCGGCAGCACCGTGCGGGCACCGATGCCAGGAACACTTGCGGCGTTGCATGTCGCCGCGGGCGACACCGTCGAGGCCGGGCAGATCGTGGCCGTGCTGGAATCGATGAAGCTCTTCATGGAGTTGAAGAGCCCCGCCGGCGGAACGGTTCAACGGATCGGTCCGAGGGCCGGATCGACGGTGGCAGCCGGCGACATTCTGGTCGCGATCGAGCCGGTCTGAGCGCGAGCGCGGTGCCGATCGCCTCGCGTATCGGCCCGAACAGTGGATTGAGGCCCTCGGGAAAGCCGATGCAAACACCGAAAGTTAGATCTTCGGACCGGACAGGATCCGGTGCGATCGACTCTCATAATTTAGAGCATTCTCAATGCGAAAAACCGTTGCCACTCTTTCGCAGCATGCTCTAGGTGCCCACCGCCTTCGTCGGCGCGGACGTCTTCCTCACCGTAACCCGTGCCGAGGCGAGGCGCCTATAGAGCGTCCGCCGGCGAAGCATGGGCAGCCAGTCGTAGAGGAACATCTCGGCCGGCCTCCAGATCACGACCCAGCCGATGATCACGAAGCTCTCCTGAAGCACGCGCGCGAACGGGCCTTCGATACGCTCCGACAGCCACCAGCCGATGAAGAGACAGGCGCTCAGGACGATGAGGCCGATCAGGAAGGCCAAGCGACCGTCCCGAAACAGCTGCCGCATCGCCTTTGTCTCAGATCGCGCACGCCCGTCGAACCAATTGCCGATGGCCGCAGCAAGATCGGGCGCCGCGCCGCCGGATTCGCCGTCCGCCGCGATGTCGATGAGGATTTCAATGGCGCGATCCTTGGGCAGCTCCTCGGCCCATTCGACGATGTACTGCTCGGCATCCCCCGACAGGTCGCGCTGGCGGAAGGGAAACGGATCGAGCGTGTTGAACAACTGTGCACCATCGGTCAGGCTCAACTCAATCGTGCTCGCACTCCGCAAGCCCGGAGCTGCATTGTCAGCCATCAGTCACCGCCATTTCCCATGATCGCGCCAAGAGCTACCCCCATATTCCGGCTAAGGATATTGCATTGAATCCTGAACATCCTGCCGGCGAGCCGACTTGATTGAAGTCAATTCCCCGCGCCGGCGAATGCCGCATATGACAAGCCCCTCTTGCATAGGTTGCGCGGGCGTCTCAGTCTGGTGATATTGCAGTGCGAAAGATCATCGTGAAGTTTCTGACGTATCGGCCCCCCGGCCATATGAGGACAACGATATGGTGAGCGCATATTCCGTGACGTCGCCTGGCGCGACCGCTGCGATGGCCCATGCCGGCTCCGACCTCGCCGCGTATCTGGTCGACGTCGCACAGCGCAACGTGCTGATGCTCGATGTGTTGCGCCGGCGGGGCGACAATTACCTCGACCATCTGGCGATGGCGGCTCCCAATGTCCTCGGATTTGGCTTCGAGATCGTCATGAGCGGCCGTAGCCTGCCCCGTCCGGTCAATTACGGCCTGGTCCGGATCATTGCACCCGAAGGCGTCGTCACGGACGAGTCCTCACGCCCCTTCATCGTCGTCGATCCGCGTGCCGGCCATGGTCCGGGMATTGGCGGCATGAAACCCGACAGCGAAATCGGCGCAGCGCTCGCTGCCGGACATCCCTGCTATTTCATCGGCTTCCTGCCGGATYCGGTGAGAGGCCAGACGATCGAGGATGTGGGCTGCGCCGAGGCTGCCTTCATCGAGGCCGTCACCAGGCGTCATCCCGGTTACTCCGGCAAGCCTTGGGTCATCGGAAACTGCCAGGCCGGCTGGGCCGTGCTCGGGCTCGCCGCCGCCCGGCCCGAGCTGATGGGGCCGATCATGGCCGCGGGCGCACCGCTGGCTTATTGGAACGGCAAGGATGGGCTCAACCCGATGCGCTATTCCGGCGGCATGCTCGGCGGCTCCTGGCTCACCTCGCTGACCGGCGATCTCGGCGCCGGAATCTTCGACGGCGCTTATCTCGTTCAGAATTTCGAGAAGCTGAACCCGGCCAATACGTGGTGGAGCAAGCTCTACGATGTCTGGTCGAAGGTCGATACCGAAGCCGAACGCTTTCTCTCCTTTGAGAAATGGTGGGGCGGGCATGTGCTGCTCAACCGAGAGGAGATCGAGTTCATCGTCGAACAGCTCTTCGTCGGCAACAAGCTGACCAAGGGGGAACTGACGCTCTCTTCCGGCAAGCGGATCGACCTGCGCGAAGTCGCCTCGCCGATCGTCGTGTTCTGCTCCTGGGGCGACAACATCACGCCGCCGCAGCAGGCACTCGGCTGGATCACCGATCTCTATGGAAGCGACCTCGCGCTGATCGCAGCCGAGCAGACGATCGTCTACTCCATCCACCCGCAGGCCGGACATCTCGGCGTCTTCGTTTCAAGCTCCGTGGCGAAGAAGGAGCATACCGAGCTCACGGAGAACATGGATCTGATCGACATCCTGCCACCCGGGCTGTGGGAGGCGGTGATCACACCGCGCGAGCCCGGCYAAGACTACGCCGATCTTGTGACCGGCGACAATATCCTGCGCTTCGAGGCGCGCAGCCTCGACGACATTCGGGCCCTGGGACTGAACACGGCGGAGGATGACCGTCGGTTCGCGACAGTCGCCAAGGTCTCCGAGATCAATGCCAGTTTCTACAAGACCTGGCTGCGCCCATTCGTGCAGGCTGCCGCCACGGCGCCCGCTGCAGAGCTGGAACGCCGGCTCAATCCGCTGCGCTCACAGTTCGAGATCTTTTCGCACAACAACCCCTTCATGCGCGGCGTCAGCGGCTGGGCGGAACTCGTTCGGGAACACCGCCGCCCCGCGGCCCAGGACAATCCATTCCTGGCCTGGCAGGAGATCATCTCGCAGAACATCGTCGCCTCGCTCGACCTGTTCCGCGACATCCGGGATTCCACGACCGAACTCGTCTTCAAACAGATTTACGGCGCGCCTGCCTTGCAGGCGGCGCTCGGCGTCACCGACGAGACGGCGCGCCCGTGGCCAGCGGATCGCGACCGCGGCGTCGCGGCGCTCGAAGCAGGCCGTTCCGACCTGGCCCAACGGGTCGGACGCGTCAGCGCAAAGATCGCGATCCTGCGTGCGGTGATGTACGTCCTAGCGGCACGCGGCGGCATCGACGAACGGATCTTTGCCGTACTGCGTCGCCTGCACAGCAAGCATCAAAAGCTCGACGGCATGACGCTCCAGCAGTTCAAGCTCAACGTCCGCGAACAGTTCTTCATGCTGCGCTTCGACGGCGAAGCGGCGGTCGCAGCGATCGCCACGGTGTTGCAAACCGAGACCCCCCATCTATCGCTCGAGGAATTTCACGACATTCTGACCGCTGCAGGGCCGCTCGAAGGCGAAGCGCTTGTCCGTTTCGAGCGGATCAGCCGGATGTTTCCCGATCAGTCGCCGGTTCACGAAACGCGTGCGACCGCCGACAATCTGCATCGCTTGGCGAGCCGGTCGGTTGCACGCAAGGAGACAGCCCTCGACACTGCCTCGAAGGCAGCGCCCCACCGCAGTTCATCGCCCCGGAAGTGAAGCGCAGAATGTCTCAGCCTTCCCAAGCTGTCGCGAGCGCCCGATCAGGTCATGCTCACGACAAATATGAGCGCCTGATCGCGAAGGCGCGCGAATTTGCGCCGGTCATGACGGCGGTGGCGCATCCCTGCGACGAGTCCTCTCTCAGGGGTGCGCTCGACGCAGCAGCGCAGGGTCTGATCAAACCGATCCTCGTTGGACCCACCGCCCGGATCATCGCGACCGCCAAGGCTGCCGGGCTCGACATCGCGGGCTTCGAGATCGTCGATACGCCGCATAGCGTCGCTTCCGCGGCCAAGGCCGTGGAACTCGTCCGCAGCGGCAAGGCGGCCCTCCTGATGAAGGGCAGTCTGCATAGCGATGAGCTGCTCGCCGAGGTAACCAATAAGGAGACAGGCCTGCGCACCGGCCGGCGTATCAGCCATGTCTTCATCATGGACGTGCCGTCCTATGCCGAGCCGCTCTTCATCACCGACGCGGCCGTGAACATCTTTCCTGACCTCGAAGCCAAGCGCGACATCATCCAGAACGCCATCGATCTGCCAGAACGCCATCGATCTGC